>JAFSRL010000217.1 GCA_017446125.1 Lachnospiraceae bacterium | reverse complement strand
CGTATGCGGCTGGCATCGGCGGCGCAAGAGCCGGTGTCCTTGAGACCACCTTCCGCACCGAGACGGAAACAGACCTCTTCGGCGAGCAGGCAGTGTTGTGCGGCGGCGTTGTCGCTTTAATGCAGGCAGGCTTTGAGACGCTGGTGGAAGCGGGCTACGATCCCAGAAATGCGTACTTCGAGTGTGTGCATGAGATGAAGCTCATCGTTGACCTTATCTATCAGTCCGGCTTTGCGGGAATGCGGTATTCCGTATCCAATACGGCGGAGTACGGTGACTACATCACCGGCCCCAAGATCATTACGGATGAGACTAAGAAGGCGATGAAGCAGATCCTTACCGACATCCAGGACGGCACCTTTGCCAGCGGCTTTATTGCGGACATGTCCGAGACCGGCGGCCAGATTCACTTCAACGCGATGCGCAAGATTGCTGCGGAGCATCCGGCGGAACAGATCGGTACCCAGATCCGCAAGCTCTACAGTTGGAACAACGAGGATGATAAGCTGATCAACAACTAAGATTCTTTTCCATGGAGTTACGTCATTCGGATTTAATAATTGAAGTCGGAAGCCAAAACGTCGCTGCCCTGTCATCAGGGCAGCGGCTTTCCCCGTTTTATAGGGGATTGCGTTTGTTCCTTGTTTTTCTTTTGGGATTTGCTTTATACCTCTTATGTGTGCTTCCGATTCTTTTCAGGAATGACGGGCTCTTTTTCTTTTACGGCGATTACAATGTACAGCAGGTGCCGTTTTACATTCTGGCGCACCGTGCCATCCGAAACGGTGAATTCTTTTGGAACTGGAATCTGGATCTGGGCGGCACACTGATCGGTGACTTCGCGTTTTATATTATGGGCAGTCCGTTTTTCTGGCTGACCTATCCCTTTGAGGAGCAGCAGCTTCCGTATCTGATGCCGGTGATTATGGCGATCAAGTCCGGCGTCGCAACCCTGACATCGTACTGTTATATCCGCAGGTATCTGTCGAAGCGGAATCATCTGTATGCGTTGACGGGGGCGCTTTTGTATGCGTTCTCCGGATTCCAGGCATGCAACATCGTGTTCCAGCACTTCCATGATGCCGTTGCGTTTTTCCCGCTGTTATTGTTGTGCTTTGAGGATGTTGTTGCGCCGTACCACGCAAAGGAAGCGGTACGTTACAAACAGCCGGCGGCGCCCTTTGTGCGGTTTGCCCTTGTGACGGCGTTGTGTGCCGTTACGAGCTATTATTTCTTCTACGGGCAGGTCATCTTTTTGATTCTGTATTTCATCATCCGGTATGTGCGCGTCAATCAAATGCGCAATACGATTTATATGCTCATTCGTGCACTCCTTGGCGGTATTGCGGGGGTGTTGCTTGCCGCGTTCTTTTTGCTGCAGGCGCTTCCCGGCATCAGCGGGAATTCCAGACTTACCAATATTTTGACGGGATATGCGACGCTTGTGTATCCTGAAGCGAAGATTCCGTTTGACATCTTAAAGGCGCTTGTCATGGTTCCGGACATCATCGGCAAGGGAACGATTTTTTATACGGATACCGTTAAGAATTCATCGCTTGCCGTGTATCTGCCGCTCTTCGGCCTGGCCGGCGTTGCAGCGTACTTTTTCCAAAAAAAGAAGCGTCCGGAAAATGTGCAGGGCAGGGATTACAAACGCACGCTTTTGATCGTGTGCGGTGTGATTACGCTGGTGCCGTTTTTTAACGCCGCCTTTTCGCTGTTCAACTCGCAGTATTACTGCCGCTGGTTTTACATGCCCATTCTGTTTATGGCGCTCATGACGGCGCAGGTGCTGGATTCGTCGGACGAGCTTCCGTTGAAGAAGGGGGCGCTTGTCACGACGGTGTTGTTTTTGTTTATGATCGGTGTTTCCTGCCTGCCGTCCACGGATGCGGAGGGGAACATCCGCTACTTCAATATGTCGGAGAATCCGGATTTTTTCCAGCGGCAGGTCATCGGGACCGGCATCATGACGCTGTTTTTGTTCTTCATCGCTTTTATCCTGCCGTACTTGCCCTTCCGGCGTTATATTACGTTGTTTTTAACCTGTGTCAGCGTGTTTATCACACAGTTCATTCCGGTGTACAACGGCGCGTCGCTCATCTCGGAAACGGGTTTTTTGTATTGGAAGGAACAGATGCTGGATGAGAAGGTGGAGGTGGATAATACGGTCTTTTCGCGTGCGGAAACGGATTCGACTTCCTCGAATTACGAAATGGTCTGGGGTGTCCCCACGGTGCATTGCTTTTTGAGTACGGTGCCTTCCAAGATTTTTGATTTTTATTTCGGGATGGCGGGACTGACGAGGTCCGTGGAGTCCACGATACCGCTTGACAGGAAGGGTGTCAGGGCCATTCTTTCCGTGCGATATTACTTTGAAAACGCGCGTGTCAACACAAACGGTGAATTTTTGAACGGAGAGGGTGTTGTCGGGTATCTGTATTCAAACGCACAGAACGGCTTTGACATTTATGAAAACGCGAACTACATTCCCATGGGCTTTGCCTTTGATCACTACGTCACGGAGTCTGACTTTGATACCCTCGCGAAGGAGGATGTGGATGAATCGCTGGTGAAATATCTGGTACTGCCGGACGAAATCGCTTCGACCTATGGAAAAAGCATGGTAAAGGCGTCCGCCGAAGATGTATTTGATTTTTACAATGAAAACGCATTCGCTGCGGAGGTGGAACGGCGTAAGATGACCGCCTGTCAATCCTTTGTTCCGGATAAGGACGGCTTTTCAGCGACCACCGCCGCATTAAAAAAGGACAGTCTGTTGTATTTTTCCGTGCCCTTCCTTGACGGGTTTCAGGCGGAGGTGGACGGTGTGAAGACGGACATCGTGAAGGTGAATTACGGCATGATGGGAATTCCCGTTGAGGCGGGAGAGCACACAATCCGTGTCACCTATCACCCGCCGCATTTCAAGACCGGTTGTATGATTAGCTGCATGACTTTGTGTTTGCTGGTATTATATATGTTGACGGATCGATTACGCATGAAGAAGGAAAGGAAGGACATCGAATGGCAGGCATGACGATGAGCCAGAAGATTCTGGCACACCACGCGGGGTTGGAACGCGTGGAGGCGGGACAGTTGATTGAGGCGAAGCTCGACATGGTGTTGGGCAACGACATCACGTCGCCGGTCGCGATCAAGGAAATGGACAAGTTTCATAAAAAGGATGTATTTGACAGGGAGAAGGTCTCGCTGGTGCTGGATCACTTTGTTCCGAACAAAGACATCAAGTCAGCGGAGAACTGTAAGTGCGTGAGGGACTTTGCGGGCGCAAACGGCATCACGAACTTTTTCGATGTCGGCGAGATGGGCATCGAGCATGCGCTCTTGCCGGAAAAAGGACTGGTGGTTGCCGGAGATGTTGTGATCGGCGCGGATTCCCATACCTGCACCTACGGAGCGCTGGGTGCGTTTTCAACGGGTGTGGGGTCAACCGACATGGCTGCCGGTATGGCAACGGGAAAGACCTGGTTTAAGGTGCCAAGCGCCATCCGGTTTAAGATCACGGGTAAGCCCTCGAAGTGGGTGTCCGGCAAGGATGTGATTTTGCACATCATCGGTCTTATCGGCGTGGACGGTGCGCTGTATCAGTCGATGGAGTTTACCGGTGACGGGCTGCAGTATCTTTCGATGGATGACCGTTTTACGATTGCGAATATGGCGATCGAGGCGGGCGGCAAAAACGGAATCTTCCCCGTGGATGACCTGACGAGGGAGTATTTAAAAGAGCACGCGCCGGGCAAGACGTTTGAAGCATATACCGCGGATGAGGATGCGGTGTATGACGCGGAGTATGAGATTGATTTGTCATCTTTGACACCGACCGTTTCCTTCCCGCACCTGCCGGAGAATACGAAGACCTTTGATGAAATCGGGAAGATGGAGCCGCTTGCAATCGATCAGGTTGT
>JAFSRL010000216.1 GCA_017446125.1 Lachnospiraceae bacterium | reverse complement strand
TATTTCTTATTTATTATTTTTCAATGGTATCCGTTCGGATTATGGCTCTGCCAGTTCCACGAGTCCTCGCACATGTCGCGGATGCCGTACTGCGCCACCCAGCCAAGCTCTTCCTTTGCTTTCTTCGGGGAGCAGTAGCAGGTCGCGATATCGCCCTCCCTGCGCGGCGCGATTTCGTACGGAATCTCGTTTCCGGTCGCAACCTCAAAGCTCTTGACGATATCCAAAACGGAATACCCCTTGCCGGTACCCAGGTTGTAAATGTTGAGTCCGGACCCGGGGGACAGCTTACTCAACGCCTTCACATGGCCCGCCGCCAGGTCGAGCACATGGATGTAGTCACGCACGCCGGTGCCGTCGTGCGTCGGGTAATCATTGCCGAAGACACGGAGCTTTTGCAGCTTTCCCACCGCCACCTGCGTGATGTAGGGCATTAAGTTGTTCGGGATGCCGTTCGGGTTTTCTCCGATCCTGCCGGACTTGTGCGCCCCGATCGGGTTGAAGTAGCGCAGAAGCACGACGTTCCATTCGTTGTCCGCAGTGTAGATATCCATCAGAATCTGTTCGAGCATGGACTTCGTCCAGCCGTACGGATTCGTGCATGTGCCCTTGGGACACTCCTCCGTAATCGGCACAAAGGCGGGGTCGCCGTAAACCGTCGCGGAAGAGGAAAAGATGATGTTCTTCACGCCGTGCTTACGCATGACGTCGATTAAGGTCAGTGTGCCCGTGATGTTGTTGTCGTAGTATTCCCATGGTTTTTCGACCGATTCCCCGACCGCCTTTAAGCCGGCAAAATGAATGACGGATTCGATTTCTTCTTTTTTGAATATGCCTGTGAGCGCGTCACGGTCCCGGATGTCCGCCCGATAAAACGGAATCTCTGCTCCCGTCAGCTCCTGCAGGCGCTCTAAGACCTTCCTGCTTGCGTTACTTAAATTATCAATGATTACAACCTCGCAGCCCGCCGCTATCAGCTCCACCACCGTATGGGAGCCGATATACCCGGCGCCGCCGGTCACCAGAATCTTTGCCATAAACCCTCCTTAGAGTGTGATGCCGTTCTTTTCGCACAGCGCTCTGGCGCTCTCCACGGAGTCGACACCCGTCGCGTTCTTGATGGGCGCAAATTCTTTTTCACGCTCCACCTCAAACGGCAGGCAGCTTTCCATCTCGTGAATCATGTCGAGCACAAGCTGTTCAAACTTACAGCCGTTGGGCGCATCCGGTTTCACAGAATTTCCGGCATCATCGATGTGTTTGATTTTCTTTTCCACCACATGCAGGGTCAAGGGTGTTTTCGCGATGCGGTTCAACGCATCGACACGGAATAAGTAGTTTAGAATAACGCCGAAGTTGTATGCGGGATCCCCCGCGGCATCCTTTTCGTCCATCATTTCCTTCGACAGGTCGTAGTATTCCACGATGGAGGGCCTGCCGTCCTCCAAGCACATGACGCCCACCTTTTCATCCGGCGCCGCCTTTTTGACGACCTTCGCTCCGGACTCGACACCCGCATCGATGCAGGCGCCCGTAAACACGGGATCCGCCATGCGCTGTAAGACATTGTCGACCGCAAAGATGTTGAGCCATTCAATGCCCGCTTCTTCCAAAAGCGTTCCGTAGCCCGCCTTCAAAAGCGAGGTGAACCACCCGGCATTGCCGTTGGGGCTCGTCGCGATCCTGCCTTTTTCCTCCAGAAAAACCTTGCCGTCATAATCGCAGGCGACCGCCATCTCCTGTTTGAAGAACTTTACCTTCGACGCGTCATAGCCGAAGTAATTCTGTTCCTTTAAGAAGTTCACCGTCGCGTCATGATTGAGCTCACTGGTCATCACAAACAGCGGAACGGTGACGCCCGCCTCTTTGACGACGTCCGTCAGGTTTTCGATGAGGCGCTGGAAAATATAGACGTGCTTTGTCAGGCCGATATCGTACATCCCCTTGGGGTTGTCGCTGCCCAAGCGCGTTCCCATGCCGCCCGCCAAAAGCACGCATCCGACCTTGCCGGCACGAATCGCCTCCAGGCCCTTTTCGCGGAAGATGGCTTCCTTTTCCGCAATCTCGTTTAACTGCATTGCACCTAAGGGCGAGAACGCACCGCGCGCTCCCGCCTCTCCCAAATGCCGCGCATTTTCGCAGACCGTAAAGTCCGTTTGCGCAATCTGTTCCAAAAGCGCTGCCTGCGCCATAGCGTCCAGCTCGTCATAGAACGCAAGGACATGCTCCTGATGCGCAGTGGCAAGTTTTTGTTTCGCTTCTTCCAAAGTCATCATATCCAACTCACTGTAACGTTCTCGGGTCGATGCCCACCGGCGCAATCAAAAGGCCGTTGATGTCAAATGCGCAGGGCACGCCGCCAATTTCAACCGCGGTGTTCTTGACCATGTAACCGGTTGCGGGATCAAAGTAGAACCAGCCTGCACCGATCTGGACCCAGCCCACCTGCTGCTTGCCTTCCGCGTCGAAGAACGCTGCGCCGTCCTTTAACGCCACCAGACCGACCGTCATGCGACCGTCCGCACCGAAGTAGTAATTGCTTGTCCCGATGGGGGTTAAGCCCGTCGCCATCCTGCCGTCCGCGTGGAAGAAGTAGCTGCCTGCCTCGTTTCTGCTCCAGCCGGTATGCATCACACCGTCATTGCCGAAGAGGTAGTAGTCATCGCCCAGCTTCTGCAGCCCGACAAGCGCCGTGCACGCGTCAGAGAAGTAGTAGCGCTTGCCTTCCGCCACATCCAGCCATCCCTTCACCGCAGCGCCGTCCGCGCCGAAGAAGTAGATGCCCGTGGGCAGCGCCGCAAGTCCTGTCTGCATCACGCCGTTGTCGTTGAAGTAATACAGCTTCTCGCCGACGCCCGTTAACCCGACATGCATCGCATAGTTGTTGTCAAAGTAATGCACGCCGTCCGGCAACGTGATGAAGCCCTTCTGTGCCGCACCCGTTGCGTCAAGATATACAATCTGTGTGCCGATGTTCTGTAAGCCCACCTGCATCACACCGTTCAAGTCAAAGAAATAGAACTTGTCCGCGATTCCGGTCCAGCCCACACTCGCTTTTCCGCCTTCCGCCGGATTTAAGTAGTAGTTACCGGTCCCGTCATTGAACCAGCCGTTCACCACCGCGAAGTCCGGACCCGCGAAGTACTTTCCGCCGTTTGCCAAAATCCAACCCATCCGCTTGCGGTAGTTCTGGTAGTAGTAGACTCTTCCGCCCTGCGTCGCGAAGCCCTCCGGAATCAGAATCTGGGAGTAGTCCGTGAACAGGTAGTTCATGTCGACTCTCGTCGCGACACCGTTCACCGCACCGTGCGAGGTGTACTGCCAGACGCCGTAAGGCCCCGGGTACGTGTTCACGGTGTTGTACTGCGCAATCCACTTGTCCCACGGAACGGGCGCGATGCGCTGCACCATCCAGTTGCGCGAGGAGTAGACCATCGGGTAATACCCTGCTGCCGCAATCGTTCCGCAAAACGCGTTCACAAGCGCCGCAAGCTGGTCCGGTGACATGTTCTTGTGGACCGTGTCCTCGATGTCATAAACCACCGGGAACGAAACCGTATACGGCGCAATCGCGTTTAACACGATGTTCGCTTCATTGATCGCGCCCTCGACGGTCGTCGCGTAAGAATAAATATAGACGCCCACGCGCAGTCCTGCCGCGTTGGCGCCCGTAATGTTGTTGACAAACTGCGCATACCATAACCTGGGCAAGATTACCGGTCTGGCCATCGACAAAGGCATCCATATCGTATATGCCGCCAAGCAGAACGGTGTGGTGGAGATGTCCTCGATCCAGTTCCCGAAGCGGGCGCAGTGGCATATCGAGAATGTCCCTCCCCGGAAGGAAGGAGACTGGGCTGATTACCTCCGCGGCGCCACACTGTCGCTGGAGCGCGAACATCGGCTGAAGGTGGGTATCTGCGGTGTCATTGAAGGGACGCTGCCCATCGGCGGCCTTTCTTCGTCGGCCGCCGTCATCATCGCCTTCCTGACGGCCTTGTGCCGGGTGAACGATATCCGATTGGAGCCGCAGGAAATCATCGACCTGGCCTATGACTCCGAACTGAACTATGTGGGCGTGTCCGTGGGCAAGTTGGACCAGAGCTGCGAAGTGCTCAGCCAGGCGCATCATTTGCTGTATCTGGACACCTTGGATGGCAGTTATGAACTGATACCGGAACATCCGGACATGAAGCCGTACAAGATCGCCATCTTCTTCTCGGGGCTGGAGCACAACCTGGCCGGTTCCAAGTACAACATGCGGGTCGATGAACTCCGCAGCGGCGTCTATGCCCTGCAGGCCTTCGCCG
>JAFSRL010000215.1 GCA_017446125.1 Lachnospiraceae bacterium | reverse complement strand
GCATCCGCTTCTTCTTCGGTTGTCAAAAACCCCATCTCGTCCAAAACGCCGCGCAGCTTCTCCGAATCCCTTGCGTTCATCTGGCAGCCGAAGGTAACGACACACGCCTTTAAGGGATGGCCTTCTTGTTCGGCGCGTGAAGCGACAATCGCGCGCCCTTCCTTCAGGGCGCGCGCACGACGTTCACCTTCTTCATGAATGATTCGTTTCACTTCCTTCATTGTGCGTATAGCTCCACAATCCTTAATAACATCAAGACCACCATGTGCATCTCCTGAACGGAAGCAAACTCAAACCGGCTGTGGAAATTATAGCCTCCGGTGCACAGGTTCGGGCAGGGAAGCCCCCGGTAGGAAAGTCTGGCACCGTCCGTTCCGCCGCGGATCGGTTCCTCGATGGGTGTGATATCAAGCGCCTTCATCGCCTTTCGAGCGTTTTTTATCAGGTGGAAATGCGGCTTGATCCTGGGCAGAAGGTTATAGTAGCTGTCTTCCAAACTGACACTGACAACCTCATGTCCGTACTTTTTGTTCAGATAGGCGGCAATCTCAAGCATGGTTTTCTTGCGCTTTGAAAACTTCTTCGCGTCGTGATCCCTGATGATGTAATGCGCCTTTGCCTCCTCGCAGTCCCCCTGAATCTTATCAAGAAAATAAAAGCCCTCACGCTTCTCCGTGTGCTCCGGCACCTCAGCCGCAGGCAGCATTGACTGGAACTCGTATGCAAGCAGGGAAGCGTTTAAAAGCTTATCCTTCGCGGTGCCCGTATGCACGCTGATTCCGTGAAAGGTCAGGGTGCAGGCTGCCGCATTGAAGCATTCATATTCAAGCTCCCCTAACTTTCCGCCGTCAACCGTGTACGCGAAGTCCGCCTTCAGGCGCTTGAAATCAAGGTATTCCGCGCCGCTTCCCACCTCCTCGTCCGGTGTAAAGCAGACAGAAATCGCGGGATGAGAGATTTCCTCATGCTCCTTCAAGTACGAAAGCACCGTCATGATTTCCGCAACACCGCACTTGTCGTCCGCACCCAAAAGCGTCGTCCCGTCCGTGACAATAAGGTCCTCTCCCATGTGGGACAAGAGCTCCGGAAAGGCGGCGGGCGTTAAGGAAATCTTCTTTGCCTTGTTCAAAACAATTTCTTCGCCGCGGTAATCCTTTACAATGCGCGGCTTCACATTCTCGCCGCTGCAGGCAGGCGAGGTATCCATGTGCGCAATGAGCGCAAGCGTCTTCGCGCTGTTTGCGCCCTTACTTTTTTCAAGGTGCGCGTACACATAACAATGCGTCTTGTCGTAATAGACGTTCTTTAACCCGATTGCCTTTAATTCCTCATACAAAAGCTTCGCAAGGTTGTGCTGCTTCATCGTGGACGGCGTTGTTTTTGCGTCGTCCGATGACTGCGTATCAATCGTAACATAACGAAGAAACCGGTCGATGACGGTTTCCTTTCGTGCGGTCAATACCTGTAGCTTCTTCAATGCAGGATTCATCATTCCCCCTCATTCCTTTAAAACGGCTGGCGCTTTCCGTTTGTTTCCGGTTTCCAGCTTCCGGAGCTGATCAAAATCTGTACCGAGCGCGACGGACTCTTGACGGAAGTCTGTGCGCATTTGATTCCGTTCATATCAACCAGCGAAGCCGAAGAGTCCGCAATGAGCTTCCAGCTTAACCCTTCGGGCAGGGTCGGTAACGCCAGCTTGATGTCCGCCCAGTGCATGTTGTAGGCAACGTACACAAAGGGCGCAGTTTCTTCCGCATAAACACCGCAGTACAAAAAGCCCACCGCATGGGAGTAGTTGGTCAAATCCGGTCGCCATGCCTCGATCCCGTGATAGGAAAGGTCCGGATACCCGATCGATTTTTTGTCGATTAAGGTAAAGGGCTCTCCCGTGTGCAGGATTTTATGAGACATACGAAGCTTGATTAAGAACTTCGCATATTCATAAAGGTCCTCGTTCCTGCTTAACTGCGACCAGTCCGTCCAGCCGATTGCGTTGTCCTGACAGTACGGATTGTTGTTTCCGTCCTGGGAGTTCCCGAACTCGTCGCCCGCATGCAGCATGGGCGTTCCCTGCGAAAAGAACAGCATGGTTAAGATGTTCTTGATCTGGCGCTTACGAAGCTCCGTCACCGCCTTCTTCCGGCTCTTGCCCTCCACGCCGCAGTTCCATGAGAAGTTGTTGTTCTCTCCGTCCGTGTTGTTCTCGCCGTTTTCCTCGTTGTGCTTGTGCTCGTAACTGACAAGGTCCATCAGGGTGAACCCGTCATAATTCCCGACATAGTTCACACTCTTTAAGTCCTGACCGATATAATTCATGCGGGACACAAAGTCCGGCAGCGTCGTGTCGTCACCCTTCAGGAAACGGGACGCAATGATTCTGAAGTCATTGCGGTATTCCGCGACCTGTGCGTCCACGCAGTACTTCTTCTCGCCGAACAATGTTTTCGCGTCAAAGTCATCATGGAAGATTTTAATATCCTGCAACAGCGGATCCGTCGCGAGCATATTGGTGGGGATGCGTTCCCCCTTTAAGTGCACGCCGTCGATATGATAGGTATAAACCCAGTAACGCACACTCTCAAGCATCAAAACAGGGCTAATCCAGTTCGGGAAATAAAATTGCATGACAAGCTCCATCCCGTTTTTGTGAAGCGCCTTCACAAGGGAAGCAAACTCCTCCTCCGGATGGTCCTTATCACAGGCATACGCCTTGCGCGGCGCAAAGTAATACCCTTCCTTGAAGCCCCAGTAATTGACTTTTATTTTTCCGTGAACATCCTTTAAAACGCGCCCGTCCTCCACATACAGCCCTTCCTCCGGATTGTGGTCAAGCGACACGATGTTCATCTCATAAGCGGGCAGAAGCTCAACGGCGGTCACGCCCAGATCCTTTAAGTATGGAATCTTCTCTTCGATGCCGGCAAAGGTGCCGCGCTTATTTTTTGCCACACCGCTTGCGGCATGCATCGTAAACCCGCGTACATGCAACAGGTACAAGAAGGAATCCTTTAAGGGCTTCTTCGGATTGACATCCTCTGTAAAATCCGGTGCCTGAATGTTTAACAGGCCGCGCAAATCCTTTTCCTTGGTATTGGCGCCCCAGGTCTCAAGCCCCAAAATGCTTCTGGCATAGGGGTCCATGAACGTATGGCCGTCACGGTAAAGACAGTAGGTGTCGTAATCCTCCTCATTACAGGGAATCAGGGCGGAATAGACATGACCGTTTCTGCAGCTTTCCGGCAAAAGAAACAGCTCCTCCTTACCGGTTTTGACACTATGAAGCATCACGCCGCAATCTTTCCCGTTCGGGAACGCAGCGCATACATGTACCCCTTCTTTATCGATATAAATACCGTGCGGCATGGGTGGTGCCGAAATGACTTGCTTTTTTGACAATGAATTCTCCTTTGTTGTCTTAAATGCTTTGTCTTTGTATCATAGCATACTCATTGAGTTTCCTCAAACAAAACGGCAGCTCCTTTAAGAAGCGGCTGGGTCGTTCTTTGTTGTCCTTTGCGCCGTATACGCAGGATAGAAACACCTGCATTCTTGCGCGTGTTACACCCACATACAAAAGCCTGCGTTCCTCCTCAAGATCCTCTCCCTTCGTGGCGCGCTTCGCCGGAATGACACCTTCGTTTAAGCAGGGCAAAAAAACGGAATCAAATTCCAGCCCCTTCGCGCCGTGCATCGTCAACACCTTGGGTGCATACGGCTTTGTGCGCAGCGTCTGAAGCACGGGATGCTCCAAATATGCGTTCACCTCCGCATTCGTGCGCACGATGATTGCAGTGGTTCTGTTTTGCTTTTGCAACCTCATCACCTGCCGGATGATCATTTGCTGCTCCGTTTCTTTGTCCTGCGCAATGAAAAATGTCACGGTGCCCGCTTCGTCCTGTCTTCCGGCACAAGTCTCCTTTTCCATCCGGTGCCTGTTTTTTGCGATGACCGCTTCCGAAAGCCGTATGATGTTTTCCCTGCAGCGGTAGTTGACGTTTAAGGTCAGTTGCCGTGCTTCCTTGAAATCGCTTAAGAAGATGCGCATCAGCTTCGGCGCCGCGCCGCGAAACGCATAGATGGACTGGTCGTCGTCTCCCACCACAAAGAGATTGCGTTTGTCCTGCGCAATGAGCTTTAAGACCTCATACTGCAGCGGGGAAATGTCCTGAAACTCATCCGCCTGGATGTAGGTAAAGCGTTGTTGTAAGGAATGCAAAACATGCTTGTCTTTCTTTAGAAGCATGTAACAGGATAAGACCATGTCCTCGAAATCAAGCAACGCGTGCCTTGCCAAATACGTTTGATACGCACGGAAGAGGTTGCGCAGTATTTCATCCGCTTCGTTCTTCAGGACGGTCTTTGCGGTATATCCATTGTTCTTAAAGACAGCGATTTTTAACAGGATGTTCTGAACTGCCTCGTCGTCAACGGGATACGCCTTCCTCGCAAGAAGGTTCCGTTTCCGGATCAGGGCGCGGATGATGTTTGCACGCGTCCCCTCATCCACAAAGGTCAAAGCCGCATCCGGTTCCGCGTCCTTGAGGATCGAATAATAAAACGCATGAAAGGTGCCGAACACCGCATCCTTGTACGCGTTGTTCGTCTTCTTCATAAACCTGCTTTGCATTTCTTTCGCGGCGGCTTTGGTAAACGTCAGCGTCAGAATCTCAGAGGGAGAAACGTGATTGACTTCGATCAGATATCGAATCCGTTCCGTAATGACAAAGGTCTTGCCACTGCCGGGACCGGCAAGTACGAGGCAAGGACCTTTGTCATGTTTGATTGCAAGATTTTGCGCCGTGTTCCCCGCAAGGAAGAACCGGGACATACAATTTCCTTAAAGCTTACTGTGCAAAAATCTGATTCAGAACTTCATTTGTTGCGTCGACCAACTGCTGTAAGGTCATGGTGGGATCTTCCTTGAAGCCCTGCTCTAAGGAAGACAGCATCGTGTTGATGTCCTCGACACCGATCTGCGCTCTGATTTCCGCGTCGGTTGCGGTCATGCCCATCTTCTTTAAGAAGTCCTTGGTCATGTTGACCAGCAGCTTGTCAACCACATCGAGCTTCTGCTCGGGGGTCGCTGCCGCCCAGTGTGCGCCGTTCCACGCAAGGTAATCCTTGGTGTCAACGGTAACAGCCGCAGGTGCCGCAGGAGCCTCCGCTGCCGGTGCTTCCGCTGCAGGTGCCTCTGCCGCAGGCGCTTCCGCTACGGGAGCCTCTTCCGCGGGTGCTTCCGCCGCAGGCGCTTCCGCTGCCGGTGCTTCTTCCGCCGCCGGTGCCTCACCTAAGTTCTGTCCCAGATACTCAAAGCCCACATAGCCTTCCTCGTTGACAAGGCTTGCGATATTGCTGCCCGCAGGAATCGTCACGGTGCATGCCTCACCCTGGTATCTGTAGTTCACAACCACCGTTAAGTCGGGGCGGGACGCAATGCAGTCCACGGTCGCCTTGTTGAAGCTCACCCACTTCGTGGTGTCGATGGTCAAGGTCTCGCCTTCGGGTGTTAAGGCAATCATCTCGACGGTCTTTTCCTGGAATGCCTTGTATGCCAGGTCATCAAACTTGTAGGCGCCAAGACCGCCTAACTTGAAGGACTCCTGTGCGCCGGCAAACAGCGTCGATGTCGCGAGAATTCCCATGCAGATAACTGTTGCGATTACTCTCTTCAATTTCATTTGATACGCCTCCTTTTTCACGTTTTGTGCTTGTGACATCAGCAATACTTATTATACCATGAAACCGTTTTAAGCAACAAGAACGAAAAAATCATGCCAAAGCGGAAATGGATGCCTGCAATCGCTTCAAACATTCATTCTTTCCAAGGACTTCCATCGCCTCCGTTGCGCCGCAGGGCGTCATTGCTTTACCGGTTAAGGCGATGCGCAACGGCCACAGGACATATCCGTTCTTATAGCCCTTTTCCTCGATGAACTTCTGTAATGCCGCATAGAGCGCGTCATTCGTGTAATCCTCCTGCGCCTCCAAAACGGGCTGCAGCTCGCGTAATACCGGTAACGCCGTCTCCGCGCTTGTCTTCATCTTTTTGTGCGCATAGAGGTCGGTTGAAAACGCGGGCAGCTCATTAAAGAAGTCAACCATCTCCGCGATGTCGGGATAGACCTCGATTCTGGTCTTTACCATGGCGGCAATCTTTTTGATGATTTCCTTGATTGCGGTTTCATCCGCGCCCTCGTTTCGTTTCCTTTCCATCATGGGCTGTAAGGCGTTTTCAAGATACGCTTCGGCGGACGCCAAAAATACATCATCGTCCATCGCCTTCAAATACTCTCCGTTCATCCACTTGAGCTTTGTGTAGTCAAAGACGGAGGGCGATTTGTTGATGCGGCGGTAGTCGAACTTTTTGACAAGGTCGGTAAGTGAAAGGATTTCCTCGTTGTCCTCCGGCGACCAGCCAAGGAGGGCGACAAAGTTCACAATCGCTTCCGGAAGGAAGCCCAAATCCACCAGGTCCTCAAAGGAGGAGTGGCCGCTGCGTTTTGAAAGCTTATGGTGCTCCTCGTCCGTAATCAAAGGACAGTGAATGTACTTCGGAACCTCCCAGCCGAAGGCGTCGTAAAGACGGTTGTACTTGGGCGAGGACGAAATATATTCGTTGCCGCGCACGACGTGCGTGATGCCCATTAAATGGTCGTCGATGACGTTCGCAAAGTTATAGGTCGGGTAGCCGTCAGACTTAATCAAAATCATGTCGTCCAGCTCCTTGTTTTCGACCGAGATGTCACCGTAGAGCTCGTCATGGAAGGTGGTCTCGCCTTCCGTCGGGTTGTTCTGGCGAATGACGTAGGGCTTGCCGGCAGCAAGGTTTGCTTCCACCTCTTCCTTGGAAAGCGACAGGCAGTGCTTGTCGTAGACGCTGACCTCCTTACCGTCGATGACCTGCGTTAAGGTCTTCAGCCGCGCCTCATCGCAGAAGCAGTAATAGGCCTTGCCCTCGTCGATGAGCTTTTTGGCGTGTTCTAAATACAGCCCCGCCTTTTGGCGCTCGCTCTGGATGTAGGGACCCACACCGCCGTCCTTGTCAGGGCCTTCGTCGTGCTCCAAGCCTGCATCCTTTAAGGTCTTGTAGATGATTTCCTCCGCGCCCTCGACATGTCGTTCAAGGTCCGTGTCCTCGATACGCAAAAGAAAATCGCCGCCCTCATGCTTTGCGATGAGGTAGGCATAGAGCGCGGTTCTTAAGTTGCCCACATGCATCCTGCCCGTGGGCGAAGGCGCATAGCGGGTGCGGATTTTTTGTACGGTTTCACTCATGGTTCTAATCCAATCCCTTCCTGATGATTACAACGTCAGGCAAGTCCCAAAACCTGCATGACGATGGTAACGATGATTAAAATGACATGCCCCGCCATGAAGATAATCATGCCGGGCGCAAGGTAGATGGTGCGAAAGCTCAGGCCCTTTGGAATCTCATAGGGCTGCGGCTCGTAGTACGCTTTTCTTGCAAAGATGATGAGCAGCACAAAGCCAGCCAGCGCGCACGCGTACTGCGTGAGCGAAAAACACATGGCAGCGATGACGGCGGGCGTTAACGCCTCCATGTTGCCCGCGGCAATCTCTTCCACCTGTGCCTGCAACGGCTGCACAAACAACAACGGGATGGCCCCGAAGACAAGGTTGATTAATGCGTGGAACAGATAGGTGTAACGCAGCCTGCCGGTGCGCATGTAAATGTATGCAAGCACGAGCCCCAGGCCGAAGGCGTAAAAGAGCTGGTACAGGTTTGCGTGAAACAGCCCGAACATGACTGCGCTCAGCACCATAATCTTCTTTTCGCCGAAGATGCGCAGCCGGTCGATCAAAATCTTGCGGAACATGATTTCTTCCATCAAGGGACCGATCAACACCGAAAGAATCACCGTGGGCAGCGCGTCCAGCGCTTCTATGGTATCGATGGTAGTGTTCGCAATCTCCGTGCCGGTCAGGGTTTCAATGAGATACGCAAAGAGATTCCCGATCCATGCGCCCGCAAGCATCATGAACATCGAAATCAAAAACAACACAAAGCCGCGCTTGAAGGTCAGGGGCGCTTTTGCGGGTGGATGCTTTTTGATACGCCGCATCATGAGCCACAAAACAGGAAGCGCAACGACATACATGCTGATTATGGACGCCAGCATCATAAACAGCGGATGTTCAACAAGTAAAGAAAGGTTCAAGTCAAATGCATCGGAAAACATGCTGAACACCGCTGTAAACGCAAGGAGCACTCCCAGAAGCAACTGGAAGCCGTTCGCAAGGGCATAAAAGAGGGTGTAGGTGATGCCGGTGTATGAAAATTCACGTCTTACTGCTTTGTTGACCATGTGTTCAATGATACTCCTATTCCGGTTGTTATGTCAAAGATGATACGTGTAAACAGACATTTGTAGTTATGTAATTTCCGGTTAAAGTCTAAATATTAAAAACAGGCAGGCGTAAATCACCACCTGGTGCAGCATATAAATGATGAGGCTGTGCCGCCCGAGGAACTGCAGGCAGTTGCAAAGTGAGTCAAGGGGACGGGTACACTGACTCGTTTTTTTCAAAAAATGAGTCAGTGTACCCGTCCCCTCTGACTCACTTT
>JAFSRL010000214.1 GCA_017446125.1 Lachnospiraceae bacterium | reverse complement strand
CACGCCGGTGGATCTGCTTGACCCGCCCAAGGGGTGCGCGTTCGGCCCAAGGTGCTCCGAATGCATGAAGGTCTGTCTGGAGAACCGTCCCCCGATGCTTGACGTGGGAGAAAACGGGCATGTTTCTTCCTGCTGGCTTTCCGTGAAGGAAATGAAACAGAAGGAGGGTGCCGCGCAATGAGTGAGAGAAAAAAGCTGTTAGAGGTCACCAATTTAAAGAAGTATTTCCCGGTGAAGTCCGGCTTTTTGAAAACGGATTATGTCCGTGCCGTGGAAGATGTTTCGCTGTTCATTTACGAGGGCGAGACACTGGGCGTCGTGGGGGAATCCGGCTGCGGAAAGACGACGCTGGGACGCACCATTCTGCGTCTGATTGAACCCAGCGGCGGAAGAATCGAATTTGACGGGGAAGTGATTTACGACAAGGATGCCGGTGTGGAGAAGCAAATGCTGCCGTACCGCAGCAAAATGCAAATCATTTTCCAGGATCCTTCCGCGTCCCTGGACCCCCGTATGACGGTCGGTGAAATCGTGGGGGAAGCGCTTGCGGTACACAGGAAGGATTTGAAGGGTGCCGCTTATACGGACAGAATCAATGAATTGCTTGAGACGGTCGGGTTGAATACGGAGCACGCGAACCGGTTTCCGCATGAGTTTTCCGGCGGCCAGCAGCAGCGTATCGGCATTGCCAGGGCACTTGCCGTGGAACCGGACTTTATTGTCTGCGACGAACCGATTTCTGCCCTTGACGTTTCCATCCAGTCCCAGGTTGTGAACATGCTCGAGGATTTGCAGGAGGAAAAGCACCTGACCTATCTGTTCATCGCGCATGACATTTCCGTGGTCCGTCATATTTCCGACCGCATCTGCGTGATGTATCTGGGACAGACGGTAGAGCTTGCGGAAAGCTATGAGCTGTGCCGCGAGCCCATGCATCCATACACACAGACATTACTGTCCGCGGTTCCTTTGCCGGATCCGGATAAAACAAAACAACGGGAGCGGATTCTGTTGGAGGGCGATATCCCGAGTCCCTTAAACCCGCCTGCGGGCTGCCGGTTCCATACGCGCTGCCCGTATGCCATGGATATCTGCAAGGAGCAGCCTCCCGCCTGGAAGGAGTACGGTGAAGGGCATTTCTGTGCCTGTCACAAGGTTGCGCAGGAAAACGCGTAAATACTTGCAGTCATAAAACAGGATGTGTATAATTTTATTGTATGTTTTTTAATATCATCAAAAGGAGGTTATTATGAAAAAGAGACTGTTAGCATTGCTGCTTGCAGCAGGCATGGTTGTCGGTACGACAGCGTGCGGAGGCTCTGCACCTGCACCGGCGCCCGCCGAAGAGGCAGCGGAAGAAGAAACGGAAGAGGAAGCGGAAGAGGCTGAAGCGGAGGAAGAGCCCGCAGAAGCGGCTGGATATGTGGAAGGCGCCCCGACCGGAGGGTTCGGTGTGGCACCGTTGTACTTCTACACGAATATTTACTGCTTAAAGGACGGCATTGAAAACGTGGAATACACACCGTTCGGCTATTTCTTCTTTTCCCATGCAACCGGCAAGGATGAGATTACGGCATGTATCGCGTCCGAGCCTGAGACAATCGATCCCGGTTTAATCAGTTCCGTGGACGGAAGCACCTACACCCAGCATCAGTTTGAAGCATTGATGAAGTATGTATCGACCGGTGAGCTTGCGGGCGACAACCCTGCAATGTTCAACACGGAGCCTGATTACGGTATGGCGGTGAGCCATGAAGTATCCGATGATCAGCTGGTATACACCTTCAAGCTGCGTGATGAGGCGGTCTGGAGTGACGGCGAGCCGGTCAAGGCAGGCGACTTTGTTTATTCCTGGAGACGCATCGTGAATCCGGAAACCGCTTCTGACTATGGTTATATCTTAGACGGTATCGTACAGAACGCTGCGGCAATTCAGGCGGGCGAGAAGCAGCCGGAAGAGCTGGGTATCGAAGCGCTCGACGACAAGACCCTCCAGATCACCCTGGAAGCACCCTGCCCGTATTTCTTAGAGCTTTGCGCATTTGCGTCCCTGATGCCTTTGCGTGAGGATGTTATCGAGCAGTACGGCGCGGAGTGGACGGATCCCGCGAACATCGTTACCAACGGACCGTTCAAGATTACCGAGTGGGTACACGACTCCTACATCGCAATGGAACAGAACGACAAGTATTATGATGTCGCTTCTTTGGGACCCAAGTCCATCAAGTACTATCTGAACGATTCCGAGACGGCCATCATGTCCGCTTACGAATCCGGCGAGTATGACTTTGTCGAGAATATCCCGACCGACCGCATTGCGGATTTACAGGCATCCGGTGACTGCTTCATCAACCCTTACGTGGGCACCTATTACCTGTACATCAACTGTAAGGATGTTCCGGACTGGCGCGTGAGAGCGGCCATCATGCTCACGATTGACCAGCAGAACATTGTTGACAACGTCACACAGGGCGGACAGGTCCCGGCAACCGGTCTTGTGGCGAGTGGTATCGCGGACAGCGCAGGCAAAAACTTTGCGGAAGAAAACGCGAAGACATCCGCCCCGATGTTTGCATGGCTGCAGGAAAACTACGCTGACGTGGAAGAGCTTGATTTGAACGAGTACGAAGACCGCTGCGAGCTGGCACAGATTCTTTTGGAAGAGGCCGTTGCGGAAGGGTATGACACCTCGAAGACGATTTACTACCGCTACAATACGTCCGAATCCCATCAGAAGATCGCGGAAGCGGTGCAGGCGGACGTCAAGGGCGTGCTTGATTTGAACATCGAGCTTTCGAACCAGGATTGGAACGTTTACACGAGCGGTCTTGCGGAGCATGACTTCGGCCTTGCCCGCCTTGGCTGGATTGCGGACTACAACGATCCGATCACGTACCTGGAGCTGTTCACGAACGGCAACAGCTACAACTACGGTCTGTATTACTCGGATGAGTTCACCGACCTGATCAATCAGGCAAAGACCCTGCCTGCGGGTG
>JAFSRL010000213.1 GCA_017446125.1 Lachnospiraceae bacterium | reverse complement strand
CCCCGGCCCCCTGACTCACTTATACATCCTTCATCGTCAATGAAATCCGGTTCTTCTCCTTATCCACATTCAGCACCTTCACGTCCACCACGTCCCCGACCGACAGCGCGTCCATGGGATGCTTGATGTAACGCTTCGTGATTTCCGACACATGCACAAGACCGTCCTGGTGCACGCCGATGTCCACAAAGGCGCCAAAGTCCACGAGGTTGCGCACGGTCCCCTTCAGGACCATGCCCTCGGTCAAATCCTTCATCTCAATGATGTCGCTGCGCAAAACGGGCGAGGGCATCTCGTCTCTGGGGTCGCGCGAGGGCTTCACCAGCTCGGACGCAATATCTCGCAAGGTGATCTCTCCCACGTTCAATTCCGCCGCGACCGCTGCCGCGTTCCCTAAACCCGCAAGTAGGTCCTTTGTTTTTCCGCCCTTCTTTTTTGCCGCCTCATGCTGCATCCGCTTCACGTCATCCGCCGTGAGCTTCAGCTTCTCCATCAACGCACGCGCCGCGGCATACGATTCCGGATGCACACTCGTTGCGTCCAGCACCTCATCGCCGTCCAAGATGCGCAAAAATCCAGCGCACTGCTCGAAAGCCTTCTTTCCCAGCTTCGGCACCTGCAGCAGGGCCTCGCGGTTTTTGAACGCACCGTTCGCCTCGCGGTAATCCACGATGTTCTTCGCGATGGTCTTGTTGATGCCGGAGATGTAGGTGAGCAGCGGCACACTCGCCGTGTTCAAATCCACGCCCACCGCGTTCACGCAGTCCTCGACCACACCGTTCAACGCCTCGGACAGCTTCTTCTGGTTCATGTCGTGCTGGTACTGTCCGACACCGATCGACTTCGGGTCAATCTTCACAAGCTCCGCAAGCGGGTCCTGCAAACGTCTTGCAATCGACGCGGCGCTGCGCTGTCCCACATCAAACTGCGGGAACTCCTCCGACGCAAGCTTCGACGCGCTGTACACACTCGCCCCCGCCTCATTCACGATGACGTACTGCAGCGGATGCTTCAGGGAAGGCTGCCACTCCTTGATCATATCCACGATGACCTGCTCCGACTCGCGCGACGCCGTGCCGTTGCCCACGCTGAACAACTCCACGCCGTACCTGTCGATGAGCGCCTTCACTTCCTTCTTTGTTTCCGCGATTTTGTTCTGCGGTGCGGTCGGGTAAACAACGGTCGTATCCAGCACCTTACCAGTCGCGTCAACAACCGCTAACTTACAGCCCGTACGGAACGCCGGATCCCAGCCCAGCACGGTCTTCCCCGCAATGGGCGGCTGCAGAAGAAGCTGCGACAAATTCTTCTTAAAGACCGCAATCGAAACGTCCTCCGCCTTCTCGGTCAGTTCGTTTCTGATTTCACGCTCGATTGCCGGCGCGATGAGCCGCTCGTACGCGTCCTTCACCGCATCCTTCAGCACCGGCGTCGTCACCGGATTGTTTTTCGTAACAACCTTCGTCTCAAGATACTGCAAAATCTGTTCCGCGGGCGCCGTGATTTTCACACTCAAAACCTTTTCCTTCTCGCCGCGGTTCAACGCCAGCACGCGGTGCCCCGGCACCTTCGTAAGCGCTTCCTCGTAATGATAATAGTTTTCAAACACGCCCTTCACGGTATCATCCTTCGTGGAGGACGAAATCATGCCCTGCGCGAAGGTCTCCTCACGGATATACGCGCGGTACTCCGCTACATCCGACACGGACTCCGCGATGATGTCCTTTGCGCCCTGCACGGCAGCCGCCACATCCGCGACCCCCTTCTCCTCATCGACAAAGGGCTTCGCCTCTTCGGCAAGCGCCCGGGATGTTTCCTGCGCAAGCAAAATCTCCGCCAAGGGCTCCAGCCCCTGCGCTCTCGCAACAGACGCCCTTGTCTTGCGCTTGGGCTTATAAGGCCGGTAAAGGTCCTCGACCACAACCAGCGTCATCGCGTCCTCTATGCTCTTTTTCAATTCGTCCGTCAGCGCGCCCTGCTCCTCGATGCTCGAAAGCACCTGCGCCTTGCGCTCCTGAAGCGAACGCAAATACTTCAAGCGCTCATCCAGCGCGCGCAACACCTCGTCGTTTAGAGCGCCTGTCGCCTCCTTGCGGTAACGCGAAATGAACGGAATCGTATTCCCCTCATCGATGAGCTTTACGGTCGCCTCCACCTGCGCCTTTTTGATCTTCAACTCTTCCGCGATGATCAAAGCAATGTCCAACACGTCATCCCCTCCGCTCTATCATCAGTTCTCTGTAAAAGGACGCCTGCGATGCCTGCAGGTATGCGCCCACCCACAACAACGGCAAAAACAGCGTCACGACGCCCAGCAAAAACAGCGGCACAAAGCTCGCGACGAGTCCCAGCAGACGCACGCGGTTGCCGCGCATGAGTTCCTTGCTCATCCGCAAAAGCTCGCCCGCTTCCTTCTCCGGGAAATCCTGCAACAGGTAGAACGCCTGTGAATACGTCAGCCATACGAACGCGTAACCGGCGAAGCCGAAGAGTGTCAGAAACAGCATCAGCCCGGACATGCCGCTGCCAAATGGCATCGCCATAAAGAGTAAGAGCGGCACCTGATAAAGCTGCGCGGCAATCGTCAACACCAGCATGATGCGCACCGCCTTTTCCGGCTGCTCCGTGAATGCGTGAAACACATCCACCGACAGCGCGTCCTGTCCGTACATGATTTTCAAAAAGAAAAACGCCAGCCCCGCCATCAGAATTCCGCTGACGAGCTCCACAATCAAAGATGCAAGGAAATTGCAGATGACCATCAGAATGCTCGATAAGTCAAAGACCGAGCCGATGATCCCGCTTGCGATCATTCGTAATGCTGCTACCGTTAACAATGCGGAGATTGCTTTTCCGTAATTCCCCAGCATGCGCTCTCTCGCATACGCCTTCACGGTGGTATTTGTCATTTCCTGCGTACTCCTCTTCCGGGCATAAGTAAAGCGGAGGTACAACCTCCGCTCTTTAGTATAGCACTTTTTGACGGGAAAAGGAATTGCTTAGACCGCCATGTTCAGGTACATCCCCTGATGCAGGTTCGCCGCGTCCTGCGCCTTGCGCGCCTTCTGGTAGGGGCTTTCCTCTTCGCCGGGGTACTTGATCTGTGTGGTCGTCGTGCCGCCGGAGACATACACTCTTCCGCACTCCGGGCAGACCGCAGTGTGAATCTGGACGGATGCCTGCTTGACCTCGCCGCCCTTTTCCGCCGCCTTCTCGTACGCGTTCGCGACGTGCTCCTGCTCATGGCTCATCACGGCAGCGCCTGCCGCGGAAGGGTCAATGTGCGTGGGTGCCTGGAAGGACACGTCGTGCTCGTCGCTTCCGTCCTGGTACTTGCGGTTCGCGCAGGTCTCACACTCCGCGGGCGAAACCTTCTTGCCCGCCTGCACCTGCGTGGACTCGCCGGGGTTCTTGATGGAGTGGCTCTCACCCGCACCCTGCGCCGCACCGTTACCCGCGGCATAAGCAGAATAGCCCATGCCCTGCATGCCCATGTACGCGTTATAACCTGAAAGTCCGCCGATCATCGCTCACTCCGTTCGCGCTGATTCGCAGCCGGCATTCCAGTGTGCCATGCACAGGCCGTCTGCGACTCTTGGCATAATCTACTTGTTCTTACGCATCCACGCAGCAAGTGCGTGTCTGCTGCCACTACTGTGTCAACATCGGATACTGTTCTTCCAACAGCTCAATCACTTCGTCTGTCTGCTCGCCGTAGAACTGCTCCATCGCCTGATGAAACTCTTCCGTGTGCAGCATCTGCGGCAGAAGCCTCAACGCGGAATACGTAATCACCACCGCCGTCACGACACCGACCACCGTGCCCACGATGCCCAGTACCAGCGCCGCCCTCGCGCGGGAATCCATCTCACTGCGGCTTCCCTTCGACAACAGCGCAAGCACAATCGCCACGCCGGAGAAGGCAAGGCCGAAGACCTGAATGCCAAACACAACGCCTGCAATCCCTACAATCATTGCAACCGTTGCAAGGCGCAGGTGCTCATCCGGTGCCGCCGCCTGTCCGTATCCCTGATAATAATTCCCGTTCTGATTGCTGTTGTAATTGTCCATGTGTGCTCTACTATTATACGCTTTTCGGGGCGAAAAATCAAATTTTACACAATATTTTCGGCCCGCCCGGCTTTGTATGATTACGGCATCTCGGAATAGCCAAAGCCGTTGCACATCGCGGTGATGCGCATGCCCTGTTTGCACATCGGACAGTCGTCCGCCGAGTGGGAGACGAAATCCGGAATGTCCGACTTGGAAAACAGGTGATGGATCTCGTACTGGCCGATCTTGTTGGCTGCGGAAAAGATGGCGGACACACCCGCGATGACACCGCCGTAGTATTTGATGGAGTTGATCGCGCGCTTCACGGTCTTACCGGTCGTCGTCGAGGCCAGCAGCACCAGCACATATTTCTCCCGGATCATAATCTGCATGTTGTCGCGGAAGATGATCTGTCCGTAGGCATCATACTCCGGCTCCGCGACATAGATCGTGCGGTGCTGGTTCATGCTCATGATGCCGGCGTCGGTCAGCTCATCCGCAAGGTACGCGCCGATCACGTCCGTCCCCTCGAGGCAGATGATGGTATCAACGATCTGGCTCGAGACGTAGTCTTTGGCAAGCGCCCGCGCAACGTCACGCGCCTCGGAGCGACGGCTCTTGGTCGTGGTCATGTCAAAATAATGATTGATGTGAGAGTTCGGCGTAACGAAATGCCCGTCCATCACCTTGATAAAGACGTCCGGATGTTCCCTGGAATAAACCTTGTTGTAATCGATCATCGTAACCCTCCTTGTCCGCGACTACACGGTGAACTACTGCTGTTAAACCTTATGAAAAATCCGTTTTGCATGATTTCTTAAATTTTAACACATAAACTGTGCTATAGTAAAACTATGAGCGTAAGATGTACCGCAATCGTCTTGGCTGCCGGCAGCGGAAGCAGGATGGGCGCGGGGCCGAAGAAACAGTATCTGGAACTGGGCGCTAAGCCGCTCGTTTGTCATTCACTGCAGACGTTTGAGGACAGCTTCATCGAGGACGTCGTGCTTGTGGTGCCTGCGGAAGACATTGATTACTGCCGCAGGGAGATTGTGGAGCGTTTTCATTTTTCCAAGGTGCGCGCCGTGATCGCCGGC
Organism: Lachnospiraceae bacterium; assembly: GCA_017446125.1. GTDB lineage: Bacteria > Bacillota > Clostridia > Lachnospirales > Lachnospiraceae > Butyrivibrio. Next base: position 100 of record JAFSRL010000213.1, on the reverse strand, counting down.
GGCGCCGAGCGCTATGACTCCGTCGCCGCGGGACTGAGGTGGTTTGCAACGTCAGGTGACAAAGGGGACAGGCAGCACCTCGTCTTCATCCACGACGGTG
>JAFSRL010000212.1 GCA_017446125.1 Lachnospiraceae bacterium | reverse complement strand
TTTGAAAAAATGAGTCACTGTACCCGTCCCCCTGACTCACTCACACCAAAATCGCGTGATCCCCGCCGTCGAATTTCACGCAGTCCACCTTGCGGTCGAGGAAGACGGAGAACTTCGTCACGCCGGCGTTCTTGATCGTCGCGTTCAGCGACGGATTCACCTTCTGCAGCTCGCTCTTCAACAGCCCCACGTTCATCGTGTCGGTCTTTTGCGCCTTAAAAATCGCCTTGATCTGCTCCTCGATGTCCGCCTGGGACGTGCCGCGCAGGCTCACCCACACATCGTTGTTGTCGGTCGTAACGGCAAGCGACGCAAAATCCTTTAAGTAAGAAGACAGCTTCGAGTACCCGTAGTTTCTGATGTCGAAGTCCGGATAAATCTTCACCAGGCGGCTTCCAATCTCGCCTAAGCCCGTTTCCTTGCCCATCGCGTCGTTGTCCGTGATCATGCGGATGATCGCGTTCTCGATGATCGTCTTCGCGTCCGCCTTATCGGTCAGCGTTCCCTCCCCTTCCGCAGGCAGTGTCTCTTCTGCGTCCGCAGTTGCCGGCGCGGAGGCCGAAGACTCATCCTCCAACTCATTCTGAATGACATCGAGGAACACAAAGCGCTCGCACGAAGCGCGGAATGCCTCGGGCGTCTTTTTCTCGCCCATGCCGATCACAATCTTGCCCGCCTCGCGGATGCGCGTCGCAAGCTTGTTGAAGTCACCGTCGCTCGACACGATGCAAAAGCCCTGCGCCTCGCCGGAATACAGAATGTCCATCGCGTCGATGATGAGACCGATGTCCGACGCGTTCTTGCCGGGCGAATTGTTGGGTTGCATGATGGGCGTTAAGGAATAGCGCGACGCGTGATTGAGCCAGCCCTTCAAGCGGCTCTGCGACCAGTCGCCGTACATGCGGCGGATTGTCACCTTGCCGTACTTTGACAGCTCGCTTAAGATGCTTTCCGTATAGCGCCACGCGATGTTGTCGACGTCAATCAACAGCGCAATGTTAATGTCTTTATTTTCTTCCATGGGTCGTTTCCTTCCTTGTTCTTTTCCTCAAATCGTACTATACTTGATTATACACGCTTAGCGCCCTTTCGGGCAAAAGGAGTTTGTTTATGTCAAAGAAAATCGTCTTAACCGGCGGCGGCACTGCCGGACACGTGACACCCAATCTCGCGCTCATCCCTTACCTGAAAGAGCGCGGTTACGAAATCTCTTACATCGGTTCCTACGACGGCATCGAGAAAAAGTTAGTTGCGGATTACGACATCCCCTACTACGGCATCGCAACGGGTAAGCTGCGCCGTTACTTCGATCCCAAGAATTTCTCAGACCCCTTCCGCGTGATGAAGGGCTACGCCGAGGCGCGCAAGGCATTAAAGCAGATCAAGCCGGACGTCATCTTCTCGAAGGGCGGCTTTGTGGGCGCGCCGGTCGTGCGCGCGGGACACGCGTTGAAAATCCCCTGCATCCTGCACGAGTCGGACTTGACGCCCGGGCTTGCAAACAAGCTCTGCTTTCCCGTCGCCCAAAAAATCTGCTGCAACTTTCCGGAGACCCTTGCCTACGTTCCCGCGGAAAAGGCGGTCATCACCGGCACGCCCATCCGTGACGAATTAAGCCGCGGCCTTGCCGTGGCAGGCAGAAAACTCTGCGGCTTTGAAGACAACAAACCGGTCTTAATGATCATCGGCGGCTCTTTGGGCGCACAGGCAATCAACGAGTGCGTGCGTGACGCACTGCCCAAGCTCCTTCCGGAGTTTAACATCGTCCATATCTGCGGCAAGGAAAAGATGGACAATTTGAAATTAAATGTCCCGGGCTACAAACAGTTTGAGTATGTGAAGTCAGACTTAAAGGACCTCTTTGCCCTTGCGGACATCGTGATTTCAAGAGCGGGCGCGAACTCCATCTGTGAGCTGCTCGCCCTGCGTAAGCCGAACATTTTGGTTCCGCTCTCTCCCAAAAACAGCCGCGGCGATCAGGAGCTGAACGCCAGGAGCTTTGAGCAGCAGGGCTTCTCCGTTGTGATTGAAAACGACGACCTCGACGAGGACATCCTCATCAGGCGCATCCACGAGGTCTATGCGGACCGTGACGCAATCAAGGCGCGCATGCATGACTCGAACCAGCACAGCGCGACGCTGACGATTTTGAACTTGATTGAAAGTATGCTGTGAAAGCCACGGATTGCTCCGCGCGTTGCGCTCTCGCAATCCTACAGATATTCGCAATCCGCGTTGTCACGCTACTTGCTCATCTCTGTTGCCCGGCAAATGTGCACGCATCCGGTTGTGCCAGCACCCCCGTCCGCCTGCCCGCTTGCCGGAGCTTTCACAGAAACTCAGATAGGAATCTGTCCACCGTCCCCCAGTACAGCTCGGGCTCTAAGCCCACCGCGTCGACGTGACCCGCGTTCAAAAAGATTTTCATTTTCTTCGGGCATGATGCCGCTTCGTAGAGCTCCCTGCACATCGAAACCGGCACCGTGATGTCCGCCTCGCCGTGCAAAAACAAGGTCGGCGTCTTGCTGCGCGCAACCGCCGCAACACAGTCCACATCCCTGATGTCGTAACCCGCTTTATTCAAAATCACCTGCCGCACCGCCTGCGTCGCGGTCTTGGACGGGATGACGCCGTTGCCGGTTCTGCGGTAGACCGCATCGAATTCCTTCGTGAGCGTGCTGTAGCCGCTGTCCTCAATCGCCGCCTTGACGTTGTCCGGCAGTGTCTCGCCCGTCACAAGCATCACGGTGCTTGCGCCCATCGAGATGCCGTGCAAAATAATCTTCGCTTCCGCGTCCATCCGGATCAGGTAATAAATCCACTCTAAAATATCGAGCCGGTCGTCATACCCGTATCCCACGTAGTCACCTTCGCTTCGGCCGTGCCCGCGCAAATCCGGCATCAGCACCGGATAGCCGGATTCATAATACTTCTTCGCGTAAATGCCCATGCGCTCGTAATTGTCATTGTGTCCGTGGATTGCGATGACGTAGGTATGCTGTTTATCATCGTCAACAGGCAGAAACACCGCGTGCAGCTTTAACCCGTCAACCGCGTTCAGATATAAATCCTGCTTTTTCGGGTGCTCCCTGACATAATGCATCGAAGGAATGACATCGCCCGACTTTTGACGATACCCGTCTTCCTTTGTGGGATTCGGTTTTAAGACCGCGCGGTAGAGCCTCTCCTGTCCGTAGAAAAAACCGCCCGCCATTGCGCCCAATCCGGCAAGAGTTGCTATGACTCCTTTTTTCGACATGACACTTCCTTTCCGTTTCAAACGTACTTAAGAAAAGTATAGTGACAGACGTAAAAAAATGCAAGAAAGGGCAGGCCAAAAAAGCAAGACGTTGCCGCCCGGTTGTGGTATGATAGGGCGTATGAAATACGTACAGCAATTTCTGATTATCATACTGGTCACCGCGCTGGGGGAACTGTGTCACGCGCTCATTCCGCTCCCGATTCCGGGCAGCGTCTACGGGCTTGTGCTTATGCTCGTTGCATTGATGACGGGCATCATTAAGCTGCCGCAGGTGGAGGGCGCCGCGAAATTTTTAATTGAAATCATGCCCGTCATGTTCGTTCCGGCAACCTCGGGTCTCATCAACAACTTTGCGGCGATGCGGCAGATGCTTCTTCCGCTTTTGGTCATCAGCATCCTGACAACCTTCATCGTGCTCATCATCTCCGGCAAGATGACGGATGTGCTCATGCGAAAGGGGGAGAAGGATGAATGAATTTGTGGCGGGAATCGCATCCTTCGGCATCCTCTTAACGATTGCGGCGTACCAGCTCGGTGCCTACCTGCGCAAAAAGACCGGCAGCGTCTTCTGCAATCCGATGCTTGTTGCAACGGCCACAGTCATTGCGGTGTTGCTTGTCTTCAAGATTGACTATGCAACCTACTATGACGGAGCGCGGTTTATCGGTTATCTTTTGACGCCCACCACGGTCTGTCTCGCGGTGCCGCTCTATAAACAGATTTCCGTTTTGAAAGAGCATCCCGTCGCCATCACCTGCGGCGTGCTTTCCGGTGTGGTGGCTTCGATGGTCAGCATCTTTTTGTTCTCGCTGCTCTTCCGCCTGGATCACGCATCCTACGTGACGATGCTGCCCAAGTCCATCACGACGGCAATCGGCATTTCCTTAACGGAGGAGTACGGCGGATACCCCGCCATCACGGCGATTGCAATTATGATCACCGGCATCACCGGTCACATTGCGGCGGAAAAAACCTGCAAGCTCTTTCGCATCCATCACCCTGCTGCCGTGGGACTCGCCATCGGCGCGGCATCACATGCGATGGGAACCTCACGTGCCTTGGAAATCGGTGAGGTGGAGGGCGCGATGAGTTCGCTTGCGCTTGCGGTCTGCGGCATCGTTACCGTCATTGTCATTCCCGTCTTTGCGCACCTGATGTAAGGAGGCGCCATGCGTTTTACGATTCGTACCAAAAATGATTTAATCAACGCGGTGGAACGCTTCGGCATCCTGCCGTATTTTGCGAATACGCTTCAAGGCTTTTCCATCGAAGAGCATTGCGCGCCTGCGGCCTGGTTCTCCGGCGAGGAGGGTATCTGGGAATGGAAGGGCCCGGTCATTCAGGAAATGCGCTGCGCCTACGGCAAGTTTTTTGAAAAGAAGGCTGCCTTTGTCAGCGCGGAATGGTTTTTGGATCTGGCCAACTACCGCCGCGACGGCTATGACTTTGACGCACGCTACGACGACGGTCTCGCCGCCTGGCGCGACAAGGAGCTCTATGATCTGGTCGCACGGCACGCGCCGGTCTTGTCGAAGGAGTTGAAGCGCGCCGGCAACTACGGCAAGGACGGCAAGAAGGGCTTTGACACGATCATCAACCGCCTGCAGGCGCAGGGCTATGTCATCACCGATGACTTTGTCTATATGCAGGACCGCTACGGCGCCACGTACGGATGGGGCGTCGCCAAATACACGACGCCGGAGGTGTTCTTTGGCAAGAAGTTCTCGGGAAAGGTCTACAAGCGCAGCCCGGCGGAATCCTACGAACGGCTCTTTCAACACTTAAAATCGCTGCTTCCTAAGGAAAGCGAAGCAGCGATCAAGAAGTTTTTGGGGTGAGGCGGAA
>JAFSRL010000211.1 GCA_017446125.1 Lachnospiraceae bacterium | reverse complement strand
GTGCAGTGACTCATTTTGAAAAAATGAGTCACTGCACCCGTCCCCCTGACTCACTTTCTATTTACTTAAAAAACGTCCCCAAGATTCCTCTCCCCAGGCTCGCGCCTAAGTTTCCGCCGAGCGTCTTTCCGAATTTCCCGAATTTAGATCCAAGCGCCTTGCCGACCTCACGTCCCACGGTGCCGGTCACGGAATTGCCCACGCTCTTTGCGGCGCGCTTTCTTGCGTTCTCCGCTTTTTGCGCTTCCTTCTCTTCCGCCTTGCGCATGGCTTCCTGCTTCTTTTCTTCCGCCTTCAATGCGGCGGCTTCTTCCTTCGCCTTTGCCTTCGCGGCTTCCGCTTCCTGCTTTGCCGCCGCAATCGCTTCTTCGTCCTCGATCTTCTTGCGCTGTAAGAATTCATACGCGCTGTCAGGGTCGACCGCATTCGCGTACTTTGTGTGCAGCACGCTTGCGGTGATGAGTCCCGCACGCTCTGATTCCGGCAGCGCATCCAGTGCGGACAACGGCGGTAAGATGGTCGCCTTTTGCGCCATCAACGGTATTCCGTCCTCTCCCAGGAAGGAAACGATTGCTTCACCTGTTCCCAGCGCCTGAATCGCGTCAAAGGTCTTGAACGCGGGATTCTCGCGGAAGGATTCCGCCGCAGCCTTCACCGCCTTTTGATCCGCGGGCGTATAGGCGCGTAAAGCATGCTGCACCTTATTGCCAAGCTGCGCCAGCACACCGTCCGGAATGTCCCTGGGGTTCTGCGTGCAGAAGTACACACCCACACCCTTCGAGCGGATGAGCTTCACCACCTGCTCAATCTTGTCCAGCAATACCTTGGGCGCGTCGTCGAACAACAGATGCGCCTCGTCAAAGAAGAAGACCATCTTGGGCTTGTCCAGATCCCCGACCTCCGGCAGCTCCTCAAAGAGCTCGGACAACAGCCACAACAGGAAGGTCGCATAAAGCCTCGGGTTATTGATCAGGCTCTCGGATTCTAAAATGTTGATCATGCCGCGGCCGGACGTATCCGTTGTGAAGTAGTCCGCCACATTCAATGCGGGCTCGCCGAAGAACTGATCCGCGCCCGCGGACTCCAACGCAACCACCGCGCGTGTGATGACCGCAAGGGACGCCGGGCTCATCTTGCCGTAGCTCTCCGCGAATTCCTTGTTGTTTTCCGAAACATAATTGACAATTGCCTTTAAGTCCTTCGTGTCGACCAAGAGCCAGCCATTTTCATCCGCAATCTTAAAGATAATCGTTAAGATATCACTTTGTAATTCGTTGAGCTGTAAGATACGCGCCAGGAGAATGGGACCCATTTCCGAGACGGTCGTGCGCAGGCGGATGCCCTTCTCACCGTAGATGTCCCAAAGCGTTACGGGGCTCCCCGCAGGTGTGAAGTCACTTTCCGCAATGCCGCAGACCTCCAGGCGCTCCCTGATTTTATCGTACATGCTGCCGGGCTTTGCAATGCCCGCAAGGTCGCCCTTGACGTCCGCTAAGAACACCGGCACGCCGAGCGCGGAAAACGATTCCGCCATCACCTTTAAGGTTACGGTCTTACCGGTACCGGTCGCGCCGGCAATCAGTCCGTGCCGGTTCGCCATCTTGGGTAAAATGTAAAGCGCCTCCTTACTGTCCGAAGCACCCACCAGAATTGTTCCGTCTTTCAGCATTGTCTTACCTCCTTCGTGTGAACATAAAATGACAATAAAAGTATAACAAATCCCGTACGGGAGAATCAATCATCGACATAAATGTGCGCGTCCCCTAACGCTTCCGCGCGCCCGATGATGCTCGCCTTCGTGTCCGGATTCGCCGCCTGCAGGGCGCTTAACGCCGCCTCCGCATCCTTAGACGCAACGGCAAACAAGAGCCCGCCGGAGGTCTGCGGATCGAATAAGAGATCGTTCATCTCCTCCGAAATTCCCTGCGAAAGGACAACATCCTCACCGCAGAATTCCCGGTTGCGGTACGCACCGCCGGGAATCAGTCCCATGCGTGCGTATTCCGGTGCCCCCTCAATCAAAGGCACCGCGTGCGCCTGAATGCGCAGCGAAACGCCTGAAGCAAGTGCCATCTCCCTCGCGTGTCCCATCAGGGAAAAGCCGGTGACGTCCGTGCAGGCATGAACCTCAAACGCCTTCATGCACTCCGCGCTGTTTTTGTTTAAGGAGCACATCACGCGCAGCACTTCCTTGCGCGCTTCCTCGCCTGCCATATTGCCCTTCACCGCCGTATTCACGACACCCACACCCAACTGCTTTGTCAAAAGAAGCACGTCGCCTTCCAGGGCGCCGGCGTTCGTCAAAATTTCCTTCGGGTGCGCAAAACCCGTGACGGAGAGTCCGTACATGGGCGTATCGTCCTGGATGGAGTGACCGCCCGCCATCACGGCGCCGGCCTCCAGTACCGTGTCCGCGCCGCCCCGTAAAATCTCACCCAGAATCTCCGCCGGTAAGTCCTTCGGGAAGACCACGATGTTGAGCGCGGTCGCGGGGCGTGCACCCATCGCGTAGACATCGCTTAAGGCATTCGTTGCCGCCACCCGTCCGAAAAGATAGGGGTCGTCCACAACGGGCGTAAAGAAATCCAGCGTCTGGATGACCGCAAGGTCGTCCCGCGCCACATAGACCGCGGCATCGTCGCTCTTATCAAAGCCCACCATCAAATGCTCATCGTGAAATTCCGGCAGCTTCTCCAAAAGATTGTTTAAGGTGCCGGGACCAATCTTCGCGGCACAGCCGCAGTTCTTTGAATACTTCGTCAAACAAACCGTTTGTGTCATTCCGGATTCTCCGCACAATCCGCAGCGATTTTCTCCACCGCGCGGATTGCTTCATCCACTTCCTCTTCCGTATTGAAATAAGAAAACGAGAACCGCACCATCCCCTGCGCAATCGTGCCGTAGGCGGCATGCACAAGCGGCGCGCAGTGTGCCCCGGGACGTGTCGCGATTCCATACTCGCGCTCTAAGCAATCCGAGACAATCGCAGCGTCCTCCTCAAAAATGTTCAGGGAAACAATGGGCACACGCTTCTCCCAGTCCGAATAATCGCCGTAGCACAACACCCCGTTGATTGCGATGACGCCCTCGTAAAACCGCTTCGCCAAAGAAATCTCCCGTGCGCGGATGTTCTCCAATCCCGTCGCTTCCAGAAACCTGACCGCCTCCAAGAGTCCCGCGATTCCGTGCGCGTTCAGGGTGCCGGCTTCCAAAGCCGCCGGCATCTCCATGGGGTGCGCCTTCGAAAACGAACGGATGCCGGTGCCGCCGGTCTTAAAGGGCATCACGACCACACCGTCGCGTACAACGATGCCGCCCGTGCCCTGCGGTCCGTACAAGCCCTTGTGTCCCGTAAAACACAAAACATCAATGCCCATACGCTCCATGTCAATGTCGTGGCACCCGGCAAGCTGGGAAGCGTCAACAATGAATAACAGCCCGTGGCGTTTCGCGATTGCTCCGATTGCCGCTAAGTCCGTGCAGTTGCCGGTCACGTTCGAAGCGCCGCTTGCCACAATGGCGCGTGTGTTTTCCTTAATTTCCTCTTCCAGCTCTTCTAAGGAAATCGCGCCGTCATCGTGAAGCGGCAGCACCGTAAGCTCCACGCCGATTCCTTCCATCTCGTACAGCGGGCGCAAACAAGAGTTGTGCTCCATCGCGGTTGTGATACAATGGTCGCCCGTCATGAGAGTGCCCTTGATTGCCGTGTTTAAGCTCTCCGTCGCATTTAAGGTAAACGCCACACACCGCGCATCCTGTATATGAAAGAAGGACGCTATCTCCTTCCGCGCCTCATATACGAGGCGCGAAGCATCTAACGTCCTTTCATGTGTTCCGCGTCCGGCATTGCCCAAAGACGACATCGCCTTTGTCACGGCATCAATCACTGCCTGCGGTTTATGAATCGTTGTGGCGGCGTTGTCGAAATAAATCATGCGTGAACCGTCACCGTGTAGTATCCGTCCTTTTCGCCGGAGGTGAAGGTTTTTCCCTTTGAACGCGCAAACTTCTCGACATTCGTTCTCTGGAAGGGCTCGGTGACAAGCACCGTGAATTCTCCCGCACCTTCCTTGATTGCTTCATCCGTCATCATCAACGGTTCGGGGCACGACAAGCCCCTTGCATCCACTTCCTTCATATCACACCTCCTCGCGCTTCTGGGTAAAAGCGATGATGAGACAAACCACGATACAGACAATCACCGCAATCTTCCCGTTCGCCGGTACCGCACCCAGGGTCAATTCCTGTGTCTCCGCGTTCATGGCGGTTCCGCTCGCGGCCAGGCCGAAGTTGTGACACAGGGCACTACCGACAAACATTCCCAGAACGGTCACGCCGGCATCCGCGCTTCCCTGCGCCGCAAGGATGAGCTGCCGCAAAGGGCAGCCGCCCGCAAGCGTCGCCGCGATGCCCACCGTATACATCCCTAAGAAGTTCCAAAGATGCTCCGGATGCGAGATGGTGCCCGGCACCGTAAAGCCCGGTGTAAAGCGTCCGGTCGCGATGTTGAATACAAGCAGTACCGCGAAGAGTCCGGCAATCACACTGATCAGGTCAAAGTTCTTTAACAGGATGACGTCACGGATGCTGCCCGCAAAGCACATCCTGGACTTCTGCGCAATCGCGCCCACAAGCAGTCCCACAACAAGGGAAACCATGATGGGAGCGTGCATGCTGCCGGGCCCGGATTCCGAGAACACGTAGAGTCCCGGGATAAAGAGCCCTAAGAAAATCGCAAGCGCAATCACGGGCAGTACATAACCGGTTGCCTTATGCGCGACGTACGCGCGTCCCAGGCTAAAGCCCCTCTTTAACGCAAACACGCCGGTCGCGATGCCGCAGACAAAGCCCGCAAGCGCAACATACGCATTCCAGTCACCCGCAGCCATACGGATGACCATGCGCAAAGGACAGCCCAAAAAGGCAAGCGCCCCGATCATGATGCACATCCCTAAAACGAACCGGATCATCGGTGAGGAACCGGCGGTCGCTTTGTATTCCTTTGTTGCGATTGCGATGATGAAAGCGCCTAAGATGAGACCTGCAATCTCCGGTCTTGCGTACTGGACCGGCGCGGCGGAATGAAATTTTAATGCGCCTGCCGTATCGCGGATAAAGCACGCGATACAAAATGCCATGTTACGGGGATTGCCAAGCAGGGCGAGCACACAGGCGAGTACGCCGCTTGCCGCGCCGGCAATCCCCAGCTTCCACTTCGTGTCTAAAACCATTCTAAAATTCCCTCCCAAAAGTTTTTGCAAAAGCTTTTTTACAAAACTTCTTTACGCGAAATCCGCGTCATGCATCCACAGATACGCCTCGTCTTCGCACCGGTCTGTCTGCAGCCACGGGTTGCCATCCAGGTGGCGTATCATCCAGCAGGTGTACATCACAAAGCCGGGCGCACAGGACTGCGGGTGCAGCTCACCGCCCGGGATTGCGGAAAACGAACCGTCCACGGACTTAAAGACCTGATCGCCCACAAAGGACGCGCCAAAGCCCTCCGGTCTGTCAAACTTGAAGTAATAGGTCTCCGGCTGCGGATGGCGGTGCGGTAAATAACCGGACCAGTTGCCGCGCACGTTTAAGACCTCCCCTAAGACCATGTTCGATTCCGGGCAGATATCGTGATCGAAGATTGTGTTGACCTGGCGGCCCGCCGTTTCATACAGATCCTTCTTGCCGCCGGAATACTTCCACGGCGCATCCTCCGGCGCATAGAGCTTGACCTCAAACGAGCGGTCGTTCTTTGTGCACTGCACTAAGATTTCCGCGTCCTTCACCGCCGTGACCTTGATCTCCACGCCGGAAGGCGCATGCACCGCCCAGGGACCTTCCGTGAAGACGTCCTTACGCGACACCTCCTTGTCGACACCGCCGCATTGAAAGCGGATCGTTCCGGAGAACAAGAGCACCGCGATTTCCTCGCCGCCCCGCACAAAACTTCTTTCCTCACCCGCCTTCATGCGATAAACGCGGATGTCCATCAACATGTCGCGGTATTCGTTGTCGTAGGTCGTTAAAACCTGTTCGCCGTGTTCGTCAAATGTCGGATAGCCGAATACTTTCTTTTCCATAACGTTCCTTTCCTGTCTTTACTTCTCTGATTACAGTCCCGTCTTCTCCGCGATGAACTTGCGGGCTCTGATCGCGTACTCCAACGGATTCGCTTTCGCCGGATCCTGCTCCGCCTCGACGACCATGTAACCCTCATAGCCGTTCTCCTCGAGGATCTTGAAGATGGAGTCAAAGTCCACACAACCGTCGCCCGGGATTGTGAACGCACCCTCGCGCACTGCCTTTAAGAAGCTCATCTTCTCTTCATGTACGCGCTTGACCACGTCCGGACGGATGTCCTTTAAGTGCACGTGCTTGACACGCTTCACATGCTTTTGCAGTTCCTTGACCGGATCCTCGCCGCAGTACGCAAAGTGTCCGGAGTCAAAGAGCAGGCTGAAGTACTCGGGATCTGTGCCTTCCATCATGCGGTCGGTTTCCTCCGCGGTCTGCACGACGGTGCCCATGTGATGGTGCAGGGTCAGGGCGATGCCGTACTCCTCCTTCGAAATCCTGCCTAAACGGTTTAAGCCGTCGCAGAGCAACTTCCATTCCTCATCGTTCATCACGTGCTTGCCTTCAAAGATCGGCTGATCCATCATCCCCTGCGTGGAGTAGCTCTGCTCGGAGATGCCGACGACCTTGGCACCCATCGCCTTCAAGAACGCAACGTGCGCACGGAAGTCCTTCTCCACCTCTTCAAAGGGCTTCGAGATCAGGAAGGCGGAAAACCATGCGTTGCAGATTTCGATGCCGCGTAAGGCAAGCGCCTTTTTCAATACCTCGGGATCCTTCGGATACTTGTTGCCGACCTCACTCCCCGTGAATCCGGCGAGCGCCATCTCGGAGACACACTGCTCAAAGGTGTTCTCCTTGCCGAGGTCGGGCATGTCGTCATTGGTCCATGCGATCGGCGCAATCCCTAACTTTACCTTGTTCTTGT
>JAFSRL010000210.1 GCA_017446125.1 Lachnospiraceae bacterium | reverse complement strand
GGAACAGTGACTCGTTTTTTCAAAATGAGTCACTGTACCCGTCCCCCTGACTCACCCTTGAAAAATCAACCGTAATTCGGTATCCTTAATATGGCAATTATTTAACAACAACGAGGTGAACAGCATGGTACAGGGTAAGGGGATTTCTCAGGCAGTAATCGGGCGTCTGCCGCGGTATTACCGTTATTTGAACACATTGTGCAATGCCGGAACGGAGCGCATTTCGTCGCAGGAGCTCTCGAAGCTGATGCATGTGACGGCGTCCCAGATCAGACAGGACTTAAACCATTTCGGCGGGTTCGGTCAGCAGGGCTACGGCTACAATGTCGCGTATCTGAAGGAAGAGATTGCAAAGATCTTGGGGATGGATACGACGAAGCATGTCATTGTGATCGGCGCCGGAAACCTGGGGAAAGCGCTGTTGAATTACCCGAACTTTTCCAAGAACGGCTTTTCGTTTACCGGCGTGTTTGATTCCGACCCCGCAAAGGTGGGCAAGTCCATCGGCACATTAACGGTTGAGGACGTGAAGGAGCTGCCGCAGTATCTGAAGGAGCATCAGGTGGACATCGCGGTTTTGACGGTGCCCAGAGAGGGCGCGGAGGCAAACGCAAGGCTTCTTGTCGAGAGCGGCGTCAAGGCAATCTGGAATTTTGCGCATGTGGATCTGGAGGTTCCCGCGGATGTTCAGGTGGAAAACGTGCACCTTGCGGATTCCTTAATGAAGCTTTCCTACAACTATTCTGCAGCAAGGAAATAACAATCGTCTGACGTATGGCAAAACGGGATAAAAAATATGCGAAGGCGCTGACCGGGAGAGATATCCCGGTTTTGACGCTGGATGAAAAATGGAAGCTGTTGTTTCCCCGCGATGAAATGCCGGATAAGATGCGCGACATCGCGGATGAACTGGATGAGCTTTTGGAGCGCAGAGAAGTGATTGCGGACCAGGTCAAAAAAGTCAAGCTTGTCAAAAAGAAGCTCCTGGAGGAAATCCCGCGCTTACGCCAGCAAATCTTAAGGGAAGGCGAGCATTCGCGAAAGCAATATGAGCTGGATGAGCGGATGCGCCTGATTTCCGACTGCAACGAAAAGATCGATGAGTACGAAGACGAGATGCTCGATCTTCCCAGAGATATTTACCGCTTAAACTATGATCTGATGCTGCAATCGATGGCAATCTGTTACACGAAGCTGCACAGCAACACCGTGGAAATCGAGCGCGTGGAAAACTGGCTTGCGCAGGTCCGCGTGGAATTAAAGCGTCAGATCATTCAAAAGCAGGAGCGCGAGATCGAGAACTTTGATTTGTATTCCTACATGCATCAGATCTTCGGCGCGGAGGTGGTTGACCTCTTTGATATGAGCTATGATCCGGAGCACAAGCACAGGGTCCGCACCCCGAACGACAACACCGGTGTGGGCGACTTCGCGCATGTTCACGAAAGGCAAACCCTGATATGAAGTACATCGTCACTGCCGCGGAAATGAAACAGATGGATGAGATGACCTCATCCCACTTCGGCCTGCCCGTGATGGTTTTGATGGAACGCGCCGCGCTTGCGGTTGCGGAAGCGGTGAAGCGGAAGCTGCCGTTATCGAAGGAAGCGGATGCGAGAACGCCGCGTGTGAGTGTGTTTGCGGGTAGCGGCAACAACGGTGCGGATGCGGTTGCCGCAGGAAGACTGTTGCTGCTTGAAGGGTACCGCGTGCGGTTCATCCTGCTTTCCGACAAGGACAATGCCTCCGAGCTTTTGATCAAGCAGGTGGGCATCGCGGAGCGCTACGGTGCCGTGATGGAGCGCTTTGCGGAGCTTCAGACGGAGAAGGAGGCGCTGTTCAAGGAGGCGATGTATGAAACGGATGCGGTGATTGACGGGCTGTTCGGCATCGGATTAAAGCGGAACGTGGAAGGGCAGTACGCGGACGCGGTGAAGTACATCAACGCCTGTCCGCGCGCGCATGTGGTCTCGGTCGACATGCCCAGCGGAATCGACACGGACACCGGCGAGGTCTTGGGCTGCGCCGTGCAGGCGGATGAAACGGTGACCTTTGACTTCGTGAAGGCGGGTGCCGTGTTCTATCCCGGAAGTTCCTTTGCGGGCAAGGTTACGTGTGCGTCCGCAGGCATTAATGTCACCGGAACAGACGGGGACAGGCTTACGCCGAAGGCGTTTTCGTTTGACGAAACGGACCTTCCCTTGACAAAGCGTTACAGCGGCGGAAACAAGGGAAGCTTCGGCAAGATATTGGTTGCCGCGGGAAGCGGTACGGTTTCCGGAGCCGCCGTGTTGAGCGCAAGGGCGGCGCTTCGTACCGGCGCAGGTATGGTGAAGGTGTTTACCGCCGCGGAAAACAAGGACGTGATGAAGAGCCTGATTCCGGAGGCGTTGTTGAGTGTGTACGGCGTGATTAAGGAAAACGCGGAGGAGGCGCAAAAGGAACAGGCGCAGTCCTCCATTCGCGAAAAGCTTTTGCGTGATATGAAGTGGTCGGATGCGATGCTTTTGGGACCGGGAATCGGCACCGGACGCACGGCGTCGTTTCTGGTTAAGACCGTTTTGGAGGAATACGACAAGCCGCTGGTTCTGGATGCGGACGCGTTGAACCTCATTGCCATGGACGATGAGTTAAAACGCTTAACGGCCGCTTACGGAAACGGCATCAACAAATGGATTATCATCACGCCGCATCTTCAGGAGTTTTCCCGCCTGGCGAAGGTGCCGGTGAAGGAGTGCGCAAAACAGCTTCTGACACTGCCCAAGCGTCTTGCGCAGGAATTGCACGTAACGGTTTTGTGCAAGGATGCCCGCAGCGTGATTGCGGACGATCTCGAGGAGCGGCTTTGCGTCAATACCAGCGGAAACGCGGGGATGGCGACGGCGGGAAGCGGCGACGTACTTGCCGGTATGTGCGCCGCCCTGATTGCGGAAAAGGAGAGCGCGTTTTACACCGCTTCGATTGCCGCGTTTTTGCACGGTGTCGCGGGTGACAAGGCAGCGAAGGCGCGTGGCGAGCGCAACATGATTGCCGGTGATATCATTGAAGAATTGAAGGGACTTTTGACGTAATGGATACGGAGCTTTCTTACGGATATGACCGCCGCCGCGTCTGGGCGGAGGTGGATCTTACGGCACTGGATTTTAACATTGATTCCATCACGAAGTGTTTGCCTGCTTCGACGCGTTTGACCGCCGTCGTGAAGGCGGACGCGTACGGACACGGCGCGCGCGAAATCGCAAAGCACTTGGAAAGCGTCAATGCCGTTTACGGATACGCGGTTGCGACCGCGGATGAGGCGTTTGCTTTGTGTGACGCCGGGGCGAAAAAACCGGTGATGCTTTTGGGCTACACCTTTCCGGAAAGCTTTGAGCGAATTGTGTTGGAAAAAATCCGGCCCGCGGTCTTCCGCGAGGATACGTTAACACAGTATGAGGCGGTTGTTTCCTCGCTTCACAAAAGCGGCGACCTTGTGGAAAACGAAACCGTGCGGGTGCATATCGCCGTGGACTGCGGCATGCGCAGAATCGGGGTGCAGCCGGATGAAACGGGACTTCAATTTGTGAAAAAGGCGCTTGCGACAAAGGGTGTTACCGTGGAGGGCATCTTTACCCATTTCTCGAGAGCGGATGAAAAGGACTTAAGCTGCGCGGAAGAGGAGCTTTCCCGGTTCACACGGTTTGTCGAACAGGTTCGTGCCCTTGACGGGGGAGAGGAGTTGATGGTTCATGCGTCAAACTCTGCAGCCATCGTGACCTTATCGAAGGCGCATCTTGATATGGTACGTGCGGGGATTGTGTTGTACGGGCTTTATCCCTCTGACGAGGTAGACCGCGACAAATTGCCGCTAAAGCCGGTACTATCGCTAAAGAGCAGCGTTGTTTATGTGAAGGAATTGGTGGCCGGCTGCGCCGTGAGCTATGGCGGTACCTTTGTGACAGATCAGAAAATGCGCGTCGCGACGGTCTGCGCAGGCTATGCGGACGGTGTGGCGAGAACCCTTTCCGGTAAGGGGGAGGTGCTTGTGCGTGGAAAGCGCGCACCCATCTTAGGGCGTGTGTGCATGGATCAGTTCATGATTGATGTTACGGACATCCCTGATGTAACAATGGGAGATACAGTGACAATCATCGGCCGTGACGGCGCGGAAGAGATTTCCATGGATGAAATCGCATTAAAAAGCGGGCGTTTTCATTATGAGTTCCCCTGCCTGATCCCGCCGCGGGTGCCGAGGGTTGTGAAGTGATTACACAGGTGACGGAGGTGTGTGTAATCACTTGAAATATGAAATCACGAGTGCGATGATGGCGGCGAGTAAGATGAGCGGCAGCAGCTTCCAAAGAATTATAAACAGCGTCTTCAGCAGGCGCGCAACCATTTTCAGCACAAAAACAAGCGCCTTGTAAACCGTTACGACAACAAAGCGCACAAACTGTATGACGATCGATAGCAATGTCAGAGTTAATGAAATCATCTTTACCAGTATATATTGACTGAGTAAAATAATAAAATCTATAATAACATATTAATCTTTTAATTTCTATTCTTTTGCTATAATGCTTGTTAGTTGCTTTAGATGGGCTAGCGTAAAAATCTTTTCGGATTTTACGGGATAGAAAGAGAACACCACTTTGTGATAGAGTATCAGGTGCGCCAAATACTTATACAAAGGAGGTGTTCTCTATGATTAAGAGTATACAGCATTTTGAGGAAATCAGTACAGGGGATTTTGATAAGTTGATAAAGGATTATATGAGTAATCCTACCGATTTTGCTTCCTTCACGTCGGGGATTAGTAATGAGCTGCACAGGATAGGGCAGGGGCTAATCCAAGAAACTCTGGAGGAGATGGATCAGATGCTCTGTAACAGCGGGAAAAGGAGGCAGAACTGGGTTGTGGAAAGGCATGAAAAGAAACATCTGTTAACGATACTGGGAGATGTTTATTTCAAAAAGACGTATTTCACCAATAAGGAGACCGGGGTAACAGAGTGTTTGCTGGATCGTATTCTTGGATTGGACAGGAATGAGCGGATTGCCGAGGATGCTGAGGCGCGTATTCTTGAGGAGGCTGTTCAGACGTCGTACCGTCGTGGCGGAGAGGGGGCCTGTTTTACGAGCGAGAAGGTCACAAAGCAGGCCGTAATGAGAAAAACGCTATCAAAAACAGCAGGCTCTCCCCATGGCGGCAGGCGCAGAAGAAGTGTGTTTTAGCTCCAAAGATATTCTCGAAAGTGAAAAGAACCGGCATGGAATGGTCGGGAAATATGTGGAAGCAATGAGTCACACAATGTGTTTGTTTGCCGGTGGAAAGAATTACATACTGCGGCAGATTTGGGATCTTTAGCCAATAATTGCGTAAGTCATTCCGTTTGAGCATTTTGGCTGAAATGTGCTAATCTGATTATGGCAATATGATGATCGGGGCATAAGTATGTTTTTGATGATTGTATCCCTGCTTGATGATGAGCAACGGGATCTGATAGAGAGAATATTTAAAGAAGACAGTCGTCTTTTCTTCAATATTGCAAGAAGGATTCTCGGCTCAATAACCGAAGCCGAGG
>JAFSRL010000209.1 GCA_017446125.1 Lachnospiraceae bacterium | reverse complement strand
TCGAGGAGAAGGAACCGTGACTCACCCGTCCCCGTCAGGGAGTACACCCCCGCCGCAACGTCCGCCCCCACAAAGGCGGTGAAGCCGGGGAAGAGCAGCACTTTTGTTTCATCGGACAAAAACACGGCGTTCGGCAGCACGTCCTTGGCCTTCAGGCATTCGGACGAAAGCGTCACAGCCGTATACGGGAAGGTGCCCAGCCCCGCGCAGGAATACCCGCGCAAAAGATGCAGCATGGTCGTGTTCCCCGCGATTGCGATGTATTTAATATAAGAAGAAACATCTGCGCTGACGAGCTCCTTCAACAGCGCAGTCAGATCGCTCCGCATCAGGTCCTGCAGCATCATCTGTGAGCCGTCGTTACTCGCCTGAATACGGGAAATCACATCCGCGCCGAACATCCTGCCGGAATTGAGCCTTGAAGCCTCCCGCAAAACGCGCCCCTCGTCAAGCGCAACAAGCGCCGCGCCCAGCGTGGTGGTTCCGATATCGATTGCAATGCCGTAGTCCATAGCTCTATTATACACAACCGAAATGTTTATCAAAAATTTAGATTTTATACAATCTTTTTTGGCGCGAGATATTGATTTTAAGGGAAACGCAACGTATACTATTATTCATGGATAATAATCAAAGCCCGAATCCCGGCAACCGTCCGGGGGGCAATAACAACAAAAACGGTAACGGAAACAACAATCAGCGCAAACAGAGCATCCTTCTGCTTTTGATCGTCGCCCTCGTCATGATGACGCTCATGATGAGCCTCACGAGCCGGATGAACTCCGAAACCACGGAGGAAATCACCTACTCCGAGTTCATCGAAAAGATTGAAAACGGCGAAATCGAATCCGTGCTCATCCGCTCGGACCGCATCGAGATCGAGCAAAAGGAGGACAAGAACGACAACGCAGCCCGCGGGATTGCGTCCTTTTTCATACGCAACACCAGCGCGAAGTATTATACGGGCAAGGCCGAAGACGATTCGACCTTAACGGCGCGTCTCTTGGAGCACGATGTCGAGGTCAAGGGCTATGTGACGAACTCCTCGGAGCTGGTTCTGGGATTTTTGGTTTCCTACATCCTGCCGATTCTTCTGATGTGGGGACTCTTAAGCATCCTGTTCCGCCGCATGAGCAGAAGCGGCGGTCCCTTCAGCGTCGGGAAATCCAACGCGAAGGTCTATGTGCAGCGTGAGACCGGCGTCACCTTCAAGGATGTCGCGGGCGAGGACGAGGCAAAGGAATCGCTGGTCGAGGTCGTGGATTTCCTGCACAACCCGAACCGCTACATGACAATCGGCGCAAAGCTTCCCAAGGGCGCTCTTTTGGTGGGACCGCCCGGCACCGGTAAAACCCTGCTGGCGAAGGCGGTTGCCGGTGAGGCAAAGGTACCGTTCTTCTCGCTTGCGGGTTCCGACTTCATCGAGCTTTACGTGGGCGTGGGCGCAAGCCGTGTGCGCGATCTCTTCAAGGAAGCGGCAAAGAACGCGCCGTGCATCATCTTCATCGATGAAATTGACGCCATCGGACGCAGCCGCGATTCGCGCTACGGCGGAAACGAAGAACGCGAACAGACCCTGAACCAGTTGCTTGCGGAGATGGACGGCTTCGATTCCTCGAAGGGGGTCTTCATCCTGGGCGCGACGAACCGCCCGGAGATTCTCGACAAGGCGCTGTTACGTCCGGGACGCTTCGACCGCCGCATCATCGTGGACAAGCCGGACTTAAAGGGACGCGAGGAAATCTTAAAGGTTCACGCAAAGGACGTGAAGATGGATGAGACGGTCGACTTAAACGGCATCGCGCTTGCAACCTCGGGCGCGGTCGGAAGCGACCTTGCAAACATGATCAACGAAGCCGCAATCAACGCGGTAAAGGATAAGAGAGAGTATGTCAGCCAGAAGGATCTGTTCGAAGCGGTCGAGCAGGTGCTGGTGGGCAAGGAAAAGAAGGACCGCATCTTAAGCAAGGAAGAGCGCAAGATTGTTTCGTATCACGAGATCGGTCACGCGTTGATTGGTGCAATCCAGAAGAACACGGAGCCCGTACAAAAGATTACGATTGTCCCGCGCACGATGGGTGCTTTGGGTTACGTCATGCAGGTGCCGGAGGATGAGAAGTACTTAAAGACCAAGATGGAGCTGCACGATGAAATCGTAACGACCTTGGGCGGCCGCGCTGCGGAAGAGGTGATCTTCAACACGGTCACGACGGGTGCGGAAAACGACATCGAAAAGGCGACCGCAACGGCGCAGGCGATGATCACGCTCTACGGTATGAGCGACAAGTTTGGCTTAATGCAGCTTGCCTCCATCGAGAGCCGCTATTTAGAGGGCAGGAGACAGTTGAACTGCTCGGATGAAACGGCGGCGGAGGTCGACAAGGAAGTGCAGAAGATGCTGCAGGAGTGCTACGAGGAAGCGAAGCAGATCATCCGCGACCACCTGCCCACGATGGATAAGCTCGCGGCGTTCTTGATTGAACGCGAGACCATCACCGGTGCGGAGTTCATGAAGATTTACCGCGAGGCGGAAGGCATTCCGGAGCCCACGGAAGAAGAAAAGGAAAAGGCAAAGGTCCGCATCTTCGCGACACGTCCGGAATCCGCGGCAGTCGGTGAAAATGTTCCGACGAGACAGGAGCGCGAGGAAGCGGAAAAGAAAGCAGAGGAAGAGCGCAAGGCGGCGGAGGCTGCCGCCCGTCCCGGCGCAACCATCGACGTCGCCGTGGGCACAGCGGGCGCATTCGCCGCAACCTTCGACGCAGCACGCGCACAGAACCCTGCGCCGGTAGACCAACCGCAGACAGGAGAATGGTCTGACCTTCCCCTTGAGGGCGCACAAGGTCCGGGAAACCTTGATTCTAACCTTCCCCTTGAGGGGAAGGGGGACCGCGAAGCGGTGGATGAGGTGTCCTCCAACGACCCCTTCTCCGGCGGGCGCTTCTCGGGGTAAATGAGTGCGCCGCAGTTTGACATTCAGGAAGAACTAAAGAAGCTCCCGCACCAGCCGGGAGTGTACATCATGCGTGACGCGGATGAAACAATCCTTTACGTCGGGAAAGCGATCGACCTTCATAACCGCGTCCGTTCTTATTTCAGAAAAATCACCGGCCGCGGCATCCAGATTGACCGCATGGTGGAAAAAATCGCGCGCTTCGAATACATCGTCACGGATTCCGAACTCGAAGCGCTCGTTTTGGAAAACAATCTGATCAAAGAAAACCGTCCGCGCTACAACACACTCCTAAAGGACGACAAAACCTATCCCTACATCAAGGTAACGGTGAACGAACCCTTTCCCAGAATTGTGTTTTCACGCCTTTTAAAAAAAGACAAGAGCCGGTATTTCGGTCCGTTCACTTCGGCGACCGCCGTGCGCGACACGATTGAACTCATCAACAAGCTCTACGGATTGCGCACCTGCAACCGCGTGCTCCCGCGGGACTGCGGGAAGGAACGGCCGTGCCTGAACTATCATATGAAGACTTGCATGGGTCCGTGCACGGGCAATGTTTCGCAGGAGGAATACGGCGCGCGCATCGAAAAGGCGCTTGACTTTTTGAACGGTAATTACGCGGACGTTTTGAACGATTTAAAACAAAAGATGTTAAACGCGTCGGAGGAAATGAACTTCGAAGCGGCGGCATCCTACCGCAATCTCATCGAGGCGGTCGAGCAGGTCTCGCAAAAGCAGAAGATGACCGACGTCAACCTCGACGACCGCGACATCATCGCGATCGCCGTCGAGGGCATTTCGGGCGAGGTGCTTACGGATGCGCAGGGAGAGAGCACCGGCACCGACACCGGACGCGACGCGGTCGTTCAGGTCTTCTTTGTGCGCGACGGGCGGCTCATCGGACGCGAGCACTTCTACGTCAAGGTGCGCAGCGCGGAAACAAGCGAGGAAAAAATCGCGGCGGATGTGTTAAACAACTTCGTTAAACAGTTCTACGCGGGCACGCCGTTTTTGCCGCATGAAATTTTACTGCCCTACCGGATTGAGGATGCGGAGGTCATCGAAAAGTGGCTCACCGAGCGCCGCGGAAACCGCGTATACTTAACCGTTCCGGAACGCGGACAAAAAAACAAGCTCATGCAGCTTGCCGCGGAAAATGCCGCGTTGATTTTAAACAAGGACAAGGAACGCTTAAAGCGCGAAGAGGGCCGCACG
>JAFSRL010000208.1 GCA_017446125.1 Lachnospiraceae bacterium | reverse complement strand
GAAGGGCGCATAACAGCGGGATGATGATGCGTTTATGTGAGGTTTGGGACCGGCCATGCGAGTCGCCCGCGGTTGACGCTTCCTTCGGGATCGTCTCTGTCGGTCCGCGACTCCCCGGCATTCCCTCATGCGCATGATGCGCCGCATCCGCATCTGACAGCAGCTCCTCCACCGTCTGATACCTGTTTGCGGGATCCATCTGCGTGGCCTTCTGTATGATGTGCGCATAACGCGGCGTATCCGGAAACAGGCGCTTCATCAGGATGCCCAACGCATAGATGTCCGTCCGCCCGTCGGATTGCGCAAAGCCGTACTGCTCCGGCGCGGCATTGCCTTCCGTGCCGATCAGGACGGTATCCTTCCCCGCGCCTTCTTTTACAGTCTTTGCCGCATCATAGTCAATCAGTTTGACTGCTCCGTCCTTTGTCAGCATCACATTGGACGCTTTGAGATCACGGTGTACGATCTGCGGCGTCGCGTAGTGTAAAAAGGACAGACCCTTACAGATCTCTTTCAGAATCCGCAACGCCTCCTCTTCCGGCAGTGTTCCCTCTTTTTGCAGATGCGCATCGAGCGCCCCGCCTTCGATGTACTCTTCAATGACAATGAGTCTTCCGTCCTCTTCCCAAAAATCATGCACATTGGCGAGCTGCGGACAGGCATGTTCCTTCAGATAGCGATAGACCTGCAGATCATAGAATTGCTTTTCCTTACGCAGATACAGCTTTCTTGTCGTTTCATCCATCAAAAGCTGTTGCGATTCGTCTTCAAAGTGGTATAATTCGCGGTAGAATGTTTTTTCGCATTCCTGTTTCAGATCCATAATGCCAGTATAACACAAAAGGATATTTCATGGACGAGAAGACCACAAACGAACTGACGCAGATTCTGAAGAACACAAGCAATACGACGCAGCTGGAAACCTATCTGGACCAGCTGGAAGAACAGCGCTTTCCGGAGGCCTTCCGCGCATATTTCTTTTCGCTGGAAGCAGTCCGGAAAATGCAGTCCTCGGAGCTCATCGGCAAAAGCGGTATCGAGCGCACCTACTTTTACCAGCTGCAGCGCGGGGAACGCAAGCCGGGGCGTGACAAGGTGCTGGCGCTCTGCATCGCGGCGCGTCTGACACTAAAGGAAACACAGCGCGCGCTGGAAGTGGCCGGTATCAATCCGCTCTATTCTAAAAACCGGCGCGATGCGATCATCATCTTTTGTATCGAGCGAAGACTTACGATGACGGACACCAATGAACTCCTGGAACAATTCGGGGAGGCGCTCATTCAGTAAGCACCTCCCCGCGTTTACGCTTTCTCTGATTGCCGTTTCCGCTTCAGACCTTCTCCACACCAATCCTCGTCTTTTCGCCGTTGATGTCCCAGTCCTTTGCGCCCTTGACGTCCTTGTCGTACAGGATCTCATCCGCGAGGACTTTGGTGCCGATATAATCCGCATTCTTTTTGACGACGTCAATGACCTTCGCGCTGCCGGTGACGGACAGGCGGATGCGGTCCATGACCTCAAAGCCGGCATCCTTGCGGGAGGTCTGCACCTTGGAGACCACCTCGTTGGCGAAGCCTTCCTCGATCAGCTCCGGTGTGAGGTTGCAGTCCAAAACAACCGTCACGCCGTTTTCCTCCTGCGACATGAAGCCTTCCTTCTGCGCGGTATCGATCAGGAGGTCTTCCTTTGTAAGCTCCACCGTCGCGCCCCCCGCTTCAAATTTCAGCACGCCCGCGGCATTTAGCTCATCCATCGCGGCATTGCCGTCGAGCGCGGAAAGATGCTCTTTGATCGCACCAAGCTGCTTGCCGTATTTCGGGCCGACCGTTTTGAGCTGCGGCTTGAAGGTATAGCTCGTGAAGTCGCGCACGTCATCCGTGAAGACCACTTCCTTCACGTTCAATTCTTCCTTGATGATCGCGTTGAAGTTTTCATCCGCGGTGATTTCCCCGTGTCCTTTTCCCGCGCCGGAGGCGTCGCCCTCCCTGACATAAAGCGTCTGCACGGGCTGGCGGTTTTTGATGTTCGCGGCGTTTCTTGCCGCGCGGCCGAGCACCACGATCTCCATGACGAGTGCCATGTTCTTTTCCAGTTCCATGTCGATCATCTTCTCATCGCAGACCGGGTAATCGGTCAGATGCACGGATTCCGGCGCGTCCGGGAAGCTCTCGCACAG
>JAFSRL010000207.1 GCA_017446125.1 Lachnospiraceae bacterium | reverse complement strand
ATGAGTCAGATTCCAAGAACCTTGTCGAGGAAATCAATGGTGCGGGGATTTTTCGGGTTCTTCAGGACCTCGTCGGGAGAGCCTTCTTCAATGATGCGGCCCTCATCCATGAAGATGACGCGATCCGCCACCTCCATGGCAAAGCCCATCTCATGCGTCACCACAACCATGGTGATGCGCTCCTTCGACAACTGCTTCATAACGGCGAGCACTTCACCGATCATTTCGGGATCCAGGGCGGAAGTGGGTTCGTCAAACAAAAGAAGATCCGGATGCATGCAGAGCGCTCTGGCGATTGCGCCGCGCTGCTTCTGCCCGCCGGAGAGCTGGTGCGGATAGACGAACGCCTTATCCGCAAGTCCCACCTTTTCCAGGAGCTGCAACGCATCCTTTTCCGCGTCCGCGGGGGTCGCCTTTTTTAAATCCACGGGTGCAAGCGTGAGATTTTTCATGACGTTCATGTTCGCAAACAGATTGAAGTGCTGGAACACCATGCCGATGTTTTCCCGCGCCTTGTTGATGTCAACACGTTTGTCCGTGATGTCATATCCGTTCACAAGGATTTGTCCCTTTGTGACCGTTTCCAGACCGTTCAAGGTGCGCAAAAAGGTCGTCTTGCCGCTGCCGGAGGGACCGATGATGACAACGGTCTCTCCGCGGTGTA
This sequence comes from Lachnospiraceae bacterium, assembly GCA_017446125.1. Classification (GTDB taxonomy): domain Bacteria; phylum Bacillota; class Clostridia; order Lachnospirales; family Lachnospiraceae; genus Butyrivibrio. Next base: position 1,913 of record JAFSRL010000207.1, on the reverse strand, counting down.
CGCTCAGGGAGATGCCCTTTAAAACCTCACCGTCCTCAAAGTACTTATGAAGATCGTTCACTTCAATCATGACTTCTGTTGACATACTCCAGCCTCTTTTCCAGCCGCTTTGCGATGTATTGCAGAATCAGGATGACGATGAGATACATCAGCGCAACCACGGTCCACACCTCGAACGACTTGAAGGTAATCGCGATGACATTCTGCGCCTTGTTCACCAGCTCGGGAAAACCGATGACGGACAGAATGGAGGTGTCCTTTAATGTAATGATGAACTGATTCACGATGCTGGGAATGGTGTTGCGCACCGCCTGCGGAAACACGACGCGGCGCATGGAGCGCCAGTAGGGAAGCCCTAAGCTTCTTGCGGCCTCCAACTGTCCCGCGTCCACCGACTTGATACCGGCGCGAATGATTTCAGACATATAGGCGCCGCAGTTCACGGCAAGGCAAATCGTTCCCGCGGTAAGCGACGTGAACTTCATCCCGATGTGAAGCGAATTGTTGATGGCGTACGGAATGCCGATGTAGACAAAAAACGCCAGGACAATCATGGGAATCGCGCGAATCAGATTCACGTAAATGAGCGAAATGACATTGCACACCTTATTGTCGACAACGCTCAAAAGACCAAAGAACACACCTAAGATGCTTCCGAAAAATAACCCCAGAAGGGCAAGCAGAAGCGTGCGTCCCATGGCAATCAGAAAGAGCGTCAAATAAGATGAAATAATACCGGCCATAAGCGAATCTCAGTAAGCAAGCTATTTTCCGCGCATCAGTCCAGATACGTGGAAAGAATTTCGTCGTAGGTTCCGTTGTCCTTGATGTTCTTTAATCCCGCATTGAACAGCTCAATCAGCTCCATCTTATCCTCCTGAAATACGGCAAAGCCGTAGGAAGCGGGTTCGTTTTCGCTGCCCTCGACATACTTCATGGAAAGCTCGCCGGTCTTGATGCTGTATTTCAAGATGGGCGTGTCGTCAAAGCAGGCGTCCGCCTGGCCGCCCATGACCTGCTGGTACATATCGGGAGAGGTGGACACTCTGGTGACACTGAAGCCAATCTCTTCGCTTAAGGCTGTCGCGTAGGTGTCGCTCATGGTGCCGTTTTTGACCACAACCGTTTTGCCCGCAAGGTCGTTCACGGAAGCGATGTCAGAGTCCTCGCTCACCGCCATGCCCTGCGTTGCCTCGAAGTATCCGTCAGAGAAGAACCAGCCGCTTTCCTTGCGGTCCTCCGTAATGGAAGCGCCGGCAATCATGCCGTCGGCCTGCCCGGCCTGGCACTCCGCAATGGCGGCATCCCAACCGATATAATGCAGGTCGTAGGTGAAGCCCTGATCCTCGGCAACCGCTTTTAAGATATCCATATCGATTCCCACGATGTTGCCTTCGCTGTCCTCAAACTCAAACGGACTAAAGCCCTTGTCCGTGGCGATCGTAAAATGCTTTCCTTCCGACGCCGCGGGCGTGGAAGCGGCGGGCGCCGAAGACTGTCCGGAAGAGGCGCAGGCGGAAAGTGTTCCGACGGATAGTGCGAGCACAATCATTGATGCGATTCGTTGTTTTGCCTTTCTCATGTTGCTCTTTTCCTCCCTTATTTAGATAAATGAAAATCAGATATTTTTTATTCAATATGCATTTTGTATCATTTTCTTGTATATGTCAATATTTTTTGGATGACAAGAAGGGACGGTTCTGTGTTGTCACCTTCTTAGATGACAAGAAGGGACAGGTCCATAATGTCACCTTGGGAAGCAGGTGACATTTGGACCTGTCCCTTTTGTCATCTCCCTTTTGTCATCTGTCTCGTGGCGGGATTTTTGGTGATGTGGTACAATTTACAACAGCAAAAAACCGGTAAGGAGAACACGTATGATCACATTATATGATGAAGGCGTTTACTTAATT
>JAFSRL010000026.1 GCA_017446125.1 Lachnospiraceae bacterium | reverse complement strand
GGGGCGAAAAACCGGCATTATTGAGCAGATAGATGGCGCCCCAGATAATGAGAACGGAATAGCGCCCAAGCTGCATGAAGCGGCGGTACATATCGTCCGGCAACACGATGGCGGCGACCTTCGAGCCGTCGAGCGGCGGGATGGGAATTAAATTGAACACCGCAAGTGAGATGTTGATGTAGGCCGCAATCCACAAAAACTGCAGCACGGCCTCCGGCGCGAACGCCATCAAAGGCCGCGAGATGAGCAGCAAAACAAGTGCCATGAGAAGGTTGGAAACGGGCCCCGCCAGCGCGGTCAGCGCCATGCCCTGCTTCGGGCTTTTGAAGTTCGCCGTGTTGACCGGCACCGGCTTCGCAAACCCGATTCCCGCCATAAAGATCATCAGGGTTCCCCAAAGATCCAAATGGCGCATCGGATTTAAGGAGATTCTCCCGTTGATTCTTCCGGTCGAATCCCCCAGCCTGTCCGCGGTCCAGGCATGTGCGCTCTCATGCACAGGCAAACAGACCACGACCACAAACGCTCTTGTCAGTAATTCCAGCAGACCCATTGCTTCCCCTTCGGCGATTTGAAAACCGTTTACGGCGTATAGGGCTTGAACGGTAAGTCAAGCGCTTCCGCAACTCCCTTGAAGGTCACGTTTCCGTCATAGCAGTTTAAGCCGTTTAAGAGACCGGCGTCTTTGGCAAGCGCCGCTTCCAGTCCGTGGTCCGCAATCTCAAGTCCGTAGGGCAGGGTGGCGTTCGCCAATGAGATGGTTGAGGTTCTCGCAACGGCACCCGGCATATTCGTAACGCAGTAGTGCACGACGCCTTCCTCGATGTAGGTCGGTTCCGCGTGGGTGGTCGGATGCGAGGACTCCGCACTGCCGCCCTGGTCAATCGCGACGTCGACGATGACAGCGCCCGGCTTCATGTCCTTTAAGTACTCGCGCTTGATGAGCTTGGGTGCCGCGCTGCCGGGAATTAAGACCGCGCCGATGACCACATCCGCGTTCTTCAATGCGTTATGAATGTTTGTCGGAGTACTGAATAAGGTCGTCACCTTCATATCGAAAAGATCGTCGAGGTAAGCTAAGCGCTGCGCGGAAATATCAACGACCGTCACATGCGCGCCCAGACCCGAAGCGATCTTCGCCGCGTTGGTTCCCACGATGCCGCCGCCCAGGATGACGATCTCGCTCTTCTCAACACCCGGAACACCGGGAAGCAGGATGCCCTGACCGCCCAGGCTTCGCTCGCAGTATTTCGCTCCTTCGATGACGGACAAACGTCCCGCGATGATGCTCATGGGCGTTAAGCAGGGCAGACCGCCGTTTTTGTCCGTAATGGTTTCAAAGGCGACCGCCTTGACCTTCGCGTCAAGAAGCGCCTGTGTGAGGTTTTTCTCGCTCGCGAGATGCAAATAGGTATAAAGAATCAGGCCTTCGCGGAACAGTCCGTATTCGGATTCGATGGGTTCCTTGACCTTGACCATGAGGTCGACGCTGCCCCAGACTTCCTTCGCCGTCTGAACAATCTGTGCGCCTGCCGCGGCGCACTCCGCATCCTCAAATCCGCTGCCTGCGCCGGCGCCTGTTTCGACACGCACCTCATGTCCCGCCGCCACAAAGGCGTGCACGCCCGCCGGGGTCAAGCCCACACGGTATTCATGATTCTTGATTTCTTTTACGGTTCCGACTTTCATCCTGTACCTCCTCTACGGTATTTTTTTGATTTTATTATCATATCATACAGACCGTGGAAATGATATACTGAAATCGTCGGCTTCAGGCTGTTTGAGCAGGAAAGGAAGGGCTATGCGGTTTGTCATTCAGGTGGTAACGGAAGGAAGTGTCACGATTGGCGGTGAGAAAACCGCTTCCATCGGAAAAGGCTTTGTCGTTTTGATTGGTGTCAGCGCCGCTGACATTGCCTCCGGGCAGGCCGAAGAGATTGCGGACAAAATGACAAAAAAGATGCTGGGCTTGCGGATTTTTTCGGACGAAGAGGGAAAGACCAACCTTTCCCTCGCGGATGTGAACGGTGAACTTTTACTCGTTTCCCAGTTTACATTGTATGCGGATTGCAGACGCGGCAACCGCCCCGGCTTTACGAATGCGGGCGCTCCCGAACCTTCCAAAGAAATCTACGAACACATCATTGCGCGCTGTAAGGAAACGGTGCCGGTGGTTGAGACCGGCGTCTTCGGCGCGGACATGCAGGTGGCGCTTGTCAACGACGGTCCGTTTACCGTTGTGCTGGATTCGGAGGATCTGTAACGGGGGTTAATGTTGACGGAAACAGACCTGCCGGTTAGTCGCATTGCGGAGAATTGCGGTTTTTCCTCCGACAGTTATTTCGGTAAAACATTCAAATCCATCATGGGCAGCTCGCCCAGAGATTACCGGAAGGTGGAACCGTGAGTCAGGGGGACGGGTGCGGTGACTCATTTGATTACACTACAGAAATAAACTCTCCGGCGGTATGTTGTTCTGAACGACGTCCGCGTACTGGTTCTTCTTTAGCCCGTTTGAAGTAATCAGAGTGACATGCACGGACTTTTTCGGATGTACCTCCTCTATAAACGTATCGACCTTGTTTATGATGTCGTTTCTGTATGCTTTAGTGATTTCAAACGCCTTATCGGTACACTTCATTTCACACAGATTAATCACGCCATCCCGTCTGTCGATCAACAAATCGATCTGAGCACCGCCATCCTTCTTTTTACTCTTCCAGGCATACTCCGTGCTCTCGATTCCCGAGATGCCAAGCGCCGATTTTATCTGTGAAATATGTACGAGACAAACCGTTTCAAAGGCATTTCCCCGCCAGTTATAATAGCCGGGGGATTTTAGAAATGCCTTCCAGGATCTTATCTTCTCATCACGAAGAACAGAAAGAGAAAAAAGAACAAACGGATCAATGACCTGATAAAAGACGCCGTTATGCTGTAATGTCATTTTTTTGAAATGACGGATGAATCCGCATTGTTCCAACTCACGAAGCGCTTTTGTGAGACCTTCTCCATCCGGCACGCCGGACGTTTCAACCAAGTCTGTTCTTTGGAGACCCTTTTTGAGCCCTGCCATCGTTTCTATTATTTTTATATGGTTATCAGGCTTCTTAAACAACGATTGAAACAATCGCTCATATTCATAGTGAAGGTCTCCCCTGTCATCAAAAATCAAGCTCTCAACATTCTGTGCCAGACTCAGTCTGTTGTCATAGAGATTTAGATAATACGGTATCCCGCCGAATATCATGTAGCTCTCTATCATGTTGTCCCTGCCCAGACGTATGCCGTTATGTGTAAAAAAGGCCTCGCACTCACGCAGGGTGAACGGCTCTATCTGCATTTGTTTTGTGATCCTGTTATGGAATCCGCCTTTGTCATTCAGAATGTTATTGATGATCCACGAGGTCGCAGAGCCACATATAATCAAAAGGAGATCTTTTTGTGCACTCCCCCAACTGTTCCAGAAAAAGTCAAACGCAGATTTGAAATCTGACCTGGCGGTATCCATCCATGGGACTTCGTCCAGGAACACGACTCTTTTGCCACTCGAATAGTCGCGTTGGATGGTGTCTTTCTCCAATATAACGCGAAGGCGTCTGAAGGCTTCAAACCAATCCCGGGGAATGGTTTTTGTATCATCGCCATAGTTTACCAACGACTCGTTAAATGCTTTCAATTGATTGCGGGTTTTTTCATCCGGTATTCCGGTCGTGTAAAAAGAGAATCGCTCGTTAAAAAACTCTTTGATCAAATATGTTTTACCGACACGACGGCGTCCGAAGACAACAAGCAGCTCAGGTCTTTTGGATTCAAGGCACCTCGACAGGATGTCCTGTTCTCTTTCTCTCCCAAGGATGTTCATTACATATTTCCTCTATAATCTGCTGGAACCGACAATTTTATCCATGTTTCAGCAGATTATACGCTATTTAATGCCTATATCTTGCTGAAACACGATTATAGTATATCACGAATCCGGAGTTTTTACAATAGCGACTGAGTCAGGGGGACGGGTGCGGTGACTCATTTGATTACACTACAGAAATAAACTCTCCG
>JAFSRL010000206.1 GCA_017446125.1 Lachnospiraceae bacterium | reverse complement strand
CTAAGCGCTTGATGTTTCCGGTTGCCGCAATGGGAAGGTCACTTTCCTTACACAGGTCCGCGATCATGTGCAGCGCCTGCTCATGTGACGCATCATCCTGTACGACGACGGGAATCATGGCATCGGAATTCAGCTTCAATTCATTCCATGCAATCGCGGGCTTTAAGGAACTGACTTCCATCCCGAGCTCTTCATAGCTCTGCTTTAAAAACGGCAGGGTTTCAATGAGCTCCATATCAAAGACAGCACCCGCGCCGTTCACACCGTCCAAGGACAACAAATCGCCAATCCGGTCCGCGCTGTTGGAATCGGAAACCAGGATGACCGGCAGCGGGATCCCCTTCATGCTGACCTTTTCCCCATCGCAGACAAGGAGGGAAACATTCTTGTCGATGAGCGGCAGGCATTCCAAAAACATGTCCTTGCCCGTAATGAAGGCTGCGATCCGCTCCGCGCCGAATCTGGCGGCGGCTTCCGGTAACAGCGTGCAGTGCCCTTCATCCGAAAGATCAAGGATTGCTTTGGCGCAGCCGGCATAAAGGAGCTTTTTGACATCCTCTAAGCGCTTGATGTTTCCGGTTGCCGCAATGGGAAGGTCACTTTCCTTACACAGGTCCGCGATCATGTGCAGCGCCTGCTCATGTGACGCATCATCCTCGCTCAAGTCATAGAGCAGGATTCCGTCCGCACCGCAGTTGTTTAACCGCGAGATGTACGATAACGCGTCCTCAACAAGGACCGTTGATGCGGTACAGTCGGTGTAGATCATGCCGTTTTTTAAATAGATAATCGATATAAATTCTTTCATAAACTCCCCTTCGTGCTGGGTATGCCATCCACACGCGGATCGATTGTCACCGCTTCATCCAATGCGCGGGCAAAGGCCTTGAACATCGCTTCAATCTTGTGGTGGTCGTTGATGCCGGTGATGACGCGCAGGTGTAGGTTCATCATCGCCGCATAGGAAACCGAGTAAAAGAATTCCTGCACAAGCTGTGTGTCGAGCTCCCCGACGGCGGGTGTTTTGAATTCCGCATCCATCACAAAGTACGGCCTGCCGCAGAGATCCACGGCGCCCATCACCAGCGTTTCATCCATCGGCAGAATCATCGAGCCGTAACGCTTGATTCCCTTCTTGTCGCCCAGCGCTTCCGCAATCGCCTGCCCTAAGACAATGCCCGTATCCTCGACCGTGTGATGTCCGTCCACTTCAAGATCGCCCGCAACACGAACGTCTAAATCAAAAAAACCGTGCCGCGCAAACGCGGTGAGCATGTGGTCGAAAAAACCGATGCCGGTATTGACTTCACACGTTCCTCTTCCGTCGAGATCGATCGAGATTGTGATGTCCGTTTCGCCTGTTTTTCTGTTTACCGTAGCTGTTCTTGCCATAGTGTCTCCTTCTTATTCAAACCGGACCGCAATCGAGTTTTCGTGTGCCGTCAGGCCTTCCTCGTGCGCAAACCGTTCAATGTCTTTATGTACCGCCTTTAATGCATCACAAGAATATGAAATGATGCTCGACTTTTTGATAAAGTCATCCACCGACAACGGCGAGAAAAATCTTGCCGTGCGGTTCGTCGGCAGGATGTGGTTGGGTCCCGCAAAATAATCGCCCAAAGGCTCCGACGAATACGGTCCCAAAAAGATTGCACCGGCATTTTTAATCTTCGTCATCGTTTCAAACGGATCCTTGGTCAGAATCTCCAGGTGTTCCGATGCGATTTCATTTGAAGCGTCGATTGCTTCCGCCATCGTATCCGCGACAAAGATGTATCCGTAGGCATCAAGGCTCTTTTGGATGATTTCCGCTCGTTCCAAAGTCTTTAAGAATCCATCGACTTCCGCAGAAACCTGTTCCGCTAATGTCTTAGATGTCGTAATCAAAATCGCGGATGCCATCTCGTCATGCTCCGCCTGCGAAAGTAAGTCCGCCGCAACATACCGCGCGTTTGCCGTTTCATCCGCAAGCACCAGGATTTCGGAAGGTCCCGCGATGGAATCGATTGAGACATGTCCGAAGCAGGCCTTTTTGGCAAGCGCCACATAGATGTTGCCGGGGCCCGTGATCTTGTCAACCTTCGGGATGCTCTCCGTACCGAATGCCATGGCAGCAATCGCCTGTGCTCCGCCCGCGCGGTACACCTCCGTGACACCCGCGATGTCCGCAGCAACCAGGGTCGCGGGCGCAATACCGGCAGTCTTTTCATACGCAGGGTCCGCGGACGGCGGCGTGGTCATGATGATGCGCTCCACCCCTGCCACCTTCGCCGGAATCACGTTCATCAAAACGCTCGAAGGATACGCCGCCTTGCCGCCCGGCACATAGACACCTGAAATCGCAAGCGGCAGAACGCGCTGCCCCAAAATGGAACCGTCTTCCTTCGTGTCAATCCAGGTATTGCGTTTTTGTTTTTCGTGAAAGATGCGGATGTTCTTTGCAGCCTGTTTCATCACTTCGATGAACGCAGGATCCAGCGCTTCATACGCCGCATCAATCTCAGAACGCGTTACTTTAACATCTGCGGCAGTGACCTTCACGCGGTCAAACTGCTCCGTATAGTCATACACCGCCGTATCACGCTCAGTTCGCACCCGCGCAATGATGTCTAAAACCCGCGCCTCCTCTTCCGGATACCCCTCCGGCGAGCGGGACGCCAAAAGCCGCAAGAGCTCCTTCTTCGATTCCGCATTTAAACTGACAATCCTCATGTTGTTCCTTTCTATGCCGTCAGCGCCGCACGCATTCTGGCGATTAAGTCGTTCACGCGGTCCGTTTCCATCTGCATGCTCACCTGATTGACAATGAGCCGCGCAGACAGCGGACAGATCTCTTCCAATACTTCCAGTCCGTTTTCCTTTAAGGTCGTACCGGTCTCGACAATGTCAACAATCACGTCCGCAAGCTCCACCATGGGCCCCAACTCGACAGACCCGTTGAGCTTGATGATGTCGACGGTCTGATGCTTCTGATTATAGAAGTAATCCTTGGCAATGTTCGGATACTTGGTCGCGACACGCAAAAACCCCTGGCCCTGCAAAAGAGCCTTCGCCTCCACGGGACCGCAGACACACATCCGGCACTTGCCAAAGCCCAAGTCCAGAACCTCATACACCCTGCGGTTTTCTTCCATGATTGTGTCCGCGCCAACAATCCCCAAATCCGCGGCGCCGTACTCCACATACGTGGGCACATCCGGTCCCTTCGACAAAAAGAAACGGTATCCGGAATCATCATCACGAAAGATGAGCTTTCTCGAATCCTTATCGTTCATCTCCT
>JAFSRL010000025.1 GCA_017446125.1 Lachnospiraceae bacterium | reverse complement strand
CTTGTCCGGAAGGTTGCGGTCGTTGATGTAGCGGGCGCTCAACTCCACCGCCGCATTCATCGCTTCTTCCGTCACCTTCACGCGGTGGTGCTCCTCGTACTTGTGCACGATGCCCTTGATGATTTCCTCCGCCTCCTCGACGGACGGCTCCTCCACCGTGACCGGCTGGAAGCGCCGCTCTAACGCTGCGTCCTTTTCCACATACTTGCGGTACTCCGTGATGGTCGTTGCGCCGATCACCTGCAGTTCGCCGCGTGCCAAAGAGGGCTTCAAAATGTTCGACGCGTCAATCGCGCCCTCCGCTCCGCCGGCACCGATTAAGGTGTGCATCTCATCGACAAAGAGGATGATGTTTCCGTCGTCGATGACCTCCTTGATGACCTTCTTGATGCGCTCCTCAAACTCACCGCGGTACTTGGATCCCGCAATCATGCCGGACAAATCAAGCGTCATTAAGCGCTTGTTCTGCACCGTGAAGGGAACGTCGCCGGAAACGATGCGCTGCGCCAAGCCCTCCACAACCGCGGTCTTTCCGACCCCGGGCTCGCCGATGAGACAGGGATTGTTCTTCGTTCTGCGTGAAAGAATCTGGATGACCCGCTTGATTTCATCGTTTCGCCCGATGACGGGATCGAGCTCCTTGTTCTGCGCAAGGGCAGTTAAGTCACGCGAGTACTGCGCAAGGATGCCGCCCTTTTTGCTCTGGCCGCGCTTGCGTCCCAAGTCTTCCTTCACAAGGTTCGGGTCCTCGCCCATCGCGGCAAGGGTTTCCGCGTAGACCTTGTGAATCGGGATCCCCAAGGTCGTCAAAAGACGCACCGCCACATTTTCCCCTTCCTTGATGAGGGCTAAGAGAATGTGCTCCGTGCCGGTCTTCTCCTCATGAAAGCGTTCCGCCATCTTGTGCGATTCCGCAAGCACATGCTGGCAGCGCGGCGAGAATCCGTCGCGGTCCAAGGTCGTCACCTTGCTCTCCGGTACGATGAGCTCGCGCACCATTTCCATCAAGCGGTTCTCGTCGATGCCGTTGTCCATCAAAACGCGGGACGCGACACTCCCCTCTTCCTTCACCAGTCCGATTAGGATGTGCTCCGTTCCCACATAGTTCAGGCTTAACATCCGTGCGGTTTTTTCCGCGGTCTTTAAGGCGTTTAGCGCCTTGTCCGTATAAATTGAAGCCATTCGTTTCTTACCCTCCGTATCTGTTGTAGATTTCATCCACGAGATCGTGAATCTCGTTTCTGGAAATGCCCTTGCACATCGCGCGCGCAAGCACGACGGACAGATCCTCGTTCGCCTCCGCGAGCGCTTCGAGCTTGTTCAAATCCACCGCGATGATGGCGCCGCGCCTGCGGTCAATCTTCACAAAGCCTTCGCGCTGCAGAATCGCGTACGCCTTGTTGACCGTGTGCATGTTGATTCCGATTGTCTCCGCGAGCTGCCGAACGGAAGGCAGTTGCTCGCCCTCCTGAAACTGCGCGGTCGCAATTCCCAAAATGATCTGGTTACACAGCTGCACGTACAGCGCTTCGTCCGAATTAAAATCCATTTCGATATACATTGCACGCTCCATTCCGGAACAGGGATTTCACCGTCACCCCCTGTTTCCTGTGCTAATTATTATATAACAAACAGCTCCCGCATGCAAGTGATGCGGGAGCCGTTTACCACCCTCCAAAAAAACCTTATTTCTTATCCTCGTCGAGATCTAAGAACTCAAATTCAAAGTCGTCGTCCCTGACAAAATTCTTCGCGCGGCTCTTTGCCGGTCGCTCCGGACGCTCTGCGTGCTCCGGCTTCGGTGCGCGCTTGACGTCCTCAACGGCGGAGGTGATGTCCGCGGTGTCCGCCTCCACGGAGCGTCTTCTGCGCTCCTCGCGCTTCCGGATGCGGTCCATGCCGTCGTCCTCACGGTCGCGGCGCGGGCGCTTTTCTCTCTCCGGCGCCTTCCGCTCCGGCTTCACGGGTGCGGGCTTTTCCTTCTTGCGCACGATGGGTTCGTCATCGCCCTCATCCTCATAGTAAAGCAGGTCGCGCATCTTCAAGAATAAGAAGACCACAGCCGCGAGTAAAATCACCGCAAGGATGCCCAGAATGATGAGCGCGGTACGCATCGTCTTGTTGCTGTTTTCCAAATCGCTCACGGAACCCGCGCTGCGTGCGGCGTTCATCAAATCCTCCACCTTCGCGCGGCTCTTGTTCACGTTGTCATACAGATACCATGCCTCGACACCGCTGGGGTCCGCGGTACGGATCAGGGAATACTCATCACCCATATTGCCGGTGGTCGTCGTGGTTTCAGCACCTGCCTGCGCGTCATCCGCGGGGTGCTCCGTGCCTTCCCCTTCCGTCGGTGTTTCCTCCGCGGGTGCCGGTGCCGGCTGCTCTGTTGTCGTTGCAGGTGCCGGCGTCGACGTGGTGGACGCACTGCCTGCGTTGTTGTTCGTTGCCGCCGCACCGATCCGGATTAAGTCCGCACGCACAAAGCCCGTCTTCTCCGAGCCGCCGTCCGTAAAGCGCACGCGGTACCACTTATTGTTGTCCGCGCCCGTTGTCTCACCGGTGATGGTGACCTGCGCGTTCCTGGTCAGTGCCGCCACGGAATCGTTCGAGGTGCCTGCTGCCGATCGCACGTTCACCGTCGAGCCGGTGATGGTCGCCGCCTGCGGTGTGAGCTCCTTCACGGTCGAAGCCGTGGTGTTGCCGCTTGTGGTCGTGACAGACGTCGTCGAGGTCGTCGTCGCCGTGCTTGCGCTCGTTGCGGCGCTTGCCGAAGACGTTGCTGCATTCGAAGCGCCATCGCCCACAACCAAGAGATCTTCTCTCACATAGCCCTGCTTTTCCTGGCCCTGTGTGGAATACTTGACCTGATACCACTTGCGTCCGTCCCCACCGGTCACGGAGCCGATGACGGAAATCTTTGAACCGCGCGCGAGTGCCCCGATTGCGTCAGAGGTCGTGCTCGCTTCCTTTCTGACGTTGATGCGCTCCGCGTTGACCGTGCCTGTCTGGCTCGATCCCGTGGAGGAGGACCCGCTTTCGGAAGAAGTCGAAGCGGTGCTGGATGCCTCCGACGAAGTGGTCGAAGTGCTTGCCGCATTCGATGAAGACGCGTTCTCAAGCGTGATGAAGTCCGAACGGATAAAGCCGGTTCTGGTCGCGTCAATCCGGACCTTGTACCACTTGGTTCCGTTCGCGTCCGTCGTCTCATCGATGACATCGAGACGGTTGCCGTTCGTGACAGAGCTTAACCGTTCACTGCTCTGGCTCGCATCCGAACGGATGCTGACGCCGGTTCCCGTAACGGTTCCCCTCGTCTCCGTAAACGCCGCTGCCGTAATCGTCATCGATGCGATGAGCGTCATGGCGGTGATCGTCGTCACTATTGTTCTCTTATTCATAACTTTTCTCCAATCGTAGATTGCCATAAATTCTTCCACATACAATATATAGGAAAAACTTCCCCTTGGCAATACTTTATATTGTGTTTTAATTTGAATAGGATTTCGTCAATCCTCAAACGCCTCATTCAGCGGCTCCGTGCCCGGAAGCACAAAACGTCCGTTCTCGATGATTGCAACCTCTGTCCCGTCTTCGCGCACCGCCGCTAAGTACCCCAATTCGTCATACGGAATCGTGATGTCCGTATGGCAGGAAAAATACGCCTGCTCCGGCGCTTCCTTGCGGCGGCAGGAAACCTCATTGTCCTTTGCGACAAGGCGCTTGCCGTCCGGATTGAAGGTCTCGACATCCTCCTCATACGAGTAACAGGTATCCCCCAGGGCAAAGTGCGGCCCCGTCTTTTCCGCAATCAGAATGGGGAGCTTGTCCTCGATGTGAAGCTTCCTCGCCGCCACATACGCCGTCGTGTTCGTGCCGATGGCAAATTCCCCGATGGGCAGCGTCTCATGATGGAAGAGAATGTTTTCCTCGATGTACTTGCGCCCTTCTTCCTTCGTGTCAAAATTGCCGCAGGAATACTCCTTCACCTTCCCGTTTTCAAAGGTGAACGAAAGGTCCTTGTAATACAGCTCGTTTAAGTAAACGCCCGTCACGTGCAGCGTCCCCTCCGTTCCGGTAAGCTTCGGTGACGTGAAGACCTCTCCGACCGGAATGTTGACATCCGCAACACAGTTTTCAAACCGCGATTCGTGCGCGGCATCCGCCAAAGGATGCAGCATCACCTTCATATCCGTCTTGTTGTCCCCCATGCCCTTCACGACACAGTAGCTGCACGCATCAAGCACGTCGATGATGCTCTGCTGGACCCTGCGGTAAAGCGCGTTGTCGAGCGTGTTGATCTTGATGACCTCATCAAAGATTTCCGGAAACGCTTCTCCGATTTCCGGCACGGGGAAGGAAATAATCGTAAAGGAGCGCTCCTCCTGCGGAATGAACTCGTTTGCCATCATCCCCATCTGCACGCGCAGGAAGGTGACCTCCTTTTGCTGTTCCTTCGTTAACTGCAGCGCCTCTTTCTTCTGCTTCGGTACAAAGAGGGCGCGGCCGAAGCTTTCGATGGCTGCGGGTCCCGCCAACAGACGCGCCTGTGTTCTGTATTCCTCGTATGCCGCCCTTGTTGCGCTTAAGCGCATCTCCTGGAAGGCATGATCCAGAAACAGGGCGTTGTCGTCCTTGTGGTCGTAGTGGTACTGCTCGAAGCACCGGCTGCCCATCATCCCGCGTCCTCCCGGGGTATCGTTGGGCAAAAAGAAGATACCGCCCACGGAACGTGACACGGTGCAAACCAGTCCCTTTTCCCGAAAGCGTTCCATCACGCGTTTCACAAGACGCTCAAACCCCAAGTCATAATCGACGCGGACCGTCTCCTTGATTGAAAGATCCTTGTTGGTCATCACGAATCCTTCGCAGAAGCCTTCCACAAAGGTACGCGCCATAAGATCAATCTTCTCTTCGGGAAGGCTGTTTAAGTACTCATAACACTTCATCTCGTTTTCCGACACATGCTCGCCGAACATGTAAAGCGTCCGTAAGTCAAAAAGGTCTTCCTCTGTCAGAACGCGGACAAGCTCCGTCTTTTCGTGCAGCAACTGCTTTGCAAGGCTGCGTTTGCGCTCTTTTTCCATGTGTGTTTCGAAGTAGGTGCGCAAACACTGTATGAGTGCCGCTTCCTCCGGCAACTCCGCGCCGTCCTTTGTCAGGGAAAGAACCTCCTTCCACAGGCGCATCCTGACATCGATTGCCTCACGGTCCTTATCAAACACAAAAGAAATCACGGTGCGCAGCTCATACAACAAAGCGCTCAACGCCTGCCCCAAGGGCGCGTCAAAGCACGAAACCGCGTAAGCCGGATTTGCAAAACTCACCTCATAGTGTTCCGGCAGCACATCCTCATACAATCCGTGATTGAGCTCCTGCCATTTGGTTAAGGGGGCGTTGTGCGCATCTTCACCCGTCACAAAGGAATACGCGTCTTCCACACGCGCCAGAAAATCATTCACGGTTTCGATATAGCGTTGCAGGGCATCGGTTTGTGTCATTTCAATTCCTTTCCGTTGCACAAAGCATTACAAAAACAGTCCCATCAAAAGAATCGCGATTGACGCTAAGAGCGCCAGTCCGTTGAAAAAAATCCCGAAGTTCGGAAACAGGTAGAACACATCCTTTTCCTTATGCGAAAGCACGCCGAAGACAAATCCGATGACGGCAATCACGAAGGACAAAATCACCGCCACCGCATAAGCCGGCGTTGCGCTGCCGCCCAAGTCAAAGGCATTCTTCACGGCAAGCACGATGCTTGTCACGGCAATCGCGCCCATCGCGGCGGAAAAAATCCCCTTCTCCGGATGCTTCTTATCCGTAAAGATGTACCGCTCCCTGCGCAAAAGGTGTGCCCGCCGCATCTTTTTCAAATACGGCGTCACCACCGAGCGTACCTTTGCGCGTAAGCGCAGCACAAGGTAATGCAGGTAGGTATTGGAAGCGCTGTTTTTTTGTTCGGGTTCCTGCGCCATTCTCAGAATGTAATCTTATTCCGGTTCGACAACAGCTTCGCGCCGCTCACAATGAGGAGCACCCCGATCGTGATGCCCGCCACGATAAAGCAGATTCCGAACGCCATGTTCATCGCGCCGCTGCGTCCCATCAGTTTATAGGTTCTCTCTTCCATGTCGTTTCCTCCTCTTATTCCTTCGCGCCGTATTCTTCATAGTACGCGTCGATTGCTTCCTTCCGCGCCTCGTCAATCAAGACCTTCCCGTTCACGGGCTTGTTGTAGAGCACCTCCACGACATCCGCCATCGTCACGATGGACTTCACCGGGAAGCCGAAGCGTTCCGAGATCACGCTCAGCGCACTCCGGTCGGAATCCTGCGCCTTCTCGCCGCGGTCCAAGGACACCATCTCACCCGTAATCAACACGTTAGCCTGCGCCTTTAAGATGGGTACCGTCTCCTCGATGGACTTGCCAGAGGTCGTCACATCCTCCACGATGAGCACGCGGTCGCCGTCGTGCAGCTCGCACCCGAGCAAAATGCCCGCATCGCCGTGGTCCTTCACCTCCTTGCGGTTTGAGCAGTAGCGCACCTCCTTCTGGTAACGCTCCTGCAGCGCCATCGCGGTGATGACCGCCAGGGGGATTCCCTTATAGGCGGGGCCGAAGACAACGTCAAAGGGCAGTCCGTACGCATCCAGAATCGCATGCGCGTAAAAATTGCCCAGCTTGTGAAGCTGCTCGCCCGTCACATAGGCGCCCGCGTTCATAAAGAAGGGAGACTTGCGCCCGCTTTTCAAGGTGAAGTCACCAAACTGCAGCACTTCACTTTCCGCCATAAACAGAATGAATTCTTCCTGATACGCTTCCATCAGTTTCCTCCCGTTACCGTACGTAACTCCGTAATCATGGTGTTTGCCGCCATTCTTGCCGCTTCACCCGCGGCGTGTTCTGCATCCTTTATCCCCTCGTATTCCTTTGACTGCCATGCGGCGATGATGCCGCGCGAGGAATTGACGATTGCACCGCTTCCGTCCTTGTTGAAGAAGGGTGCAAGGTCCTTCGCGGTCGCCCCCTGTGCGCCGTAGCCCGGCACTAAGAAAAACGTGTGCGGCATCAGGGCACGCAGCTTCTTTCCTTCCTCGGGATAGGTTGCGCCCGTCACGGCGCCCACGTTGGAATAATCTCCGTCCATGCTGTCCTTCCCCCACTCGGAAACAAGCGCCGCCATCTGTTCATACACGGTCATTTCCTGCGTGCCCGCAAGCACCTTGTCCTGCAGCTCACCGCCGGAGGGATTCGAGGTCTTCACAAGGACAAAGATGCCCTTGTCTTCCTTGTTACAAATGTCGACAAAGGGCTTCACCCCGTCGGAACCCAAGTATGCGTTCACGGTCGCAAAGTCCTCTTCGAAGGCGGCATAGGTCTTACTTCCCACCTGCACGGTACCGATATGCGCTTCGGCGTACGCCGATGCGGTTGAGCCGATATCACCGCGCTTGATGTCCCCGATGACAAACAGTCCCTTCTCCTTCGCGTAGCGGATGGTTTCAACGTATGCCCTGACGCCCTCAAACCCGAAGCGCTCATACATCGCGATTTGCGGCTTCACACACGGGACGAGGTCGTATACGTAATCGATGATTTCTTTATTAAAAGAAAGGATTGCTTCTGCGGCGCCCTTTAGGGTTTCCCCGTGTGCGGCGTACGCGTCCTTTAACATCCGCTCCGGCACCATTGAAAGCGCGGGGTCGAGCCCTGCGACAACCGGCGCCTTCTTTTGTGCGATGGCCGCGCACAGTGCCGCGATCATTGCATCACCTCGCGGATTGCCTGTAAGAGCGCGTCGTACGTGTCAAACGCCGGCACATCCTTATGCGCTTCGCGGATTTCATCCGTTGTCCGGAACAAAAATCCCGCACGCGACGCTTTAATCATGTCAAGATCATTGAAGCTGTCGCCGAAGGCAATCGTGTCATACCCCATCGACTGAAAGGCTTTGACGGAGGTCAGCTTCGTGTCCTTGCAGCGCATCTTATAACCCGTGATGACGCCGGAGGGATCGACCGTTAAGGTGTTGCAGAAAAGCGCCGGGTAGTCTAACTTCTTCATGAGGGGCATCGCGAACTGATCGAAGGTGTCGCTCAAAATCACCGCCTGCGTGAAGGAACGCAGGGTGTCCAAAAATTCCTTCGCGCCCTCAAAGGGATCGATTGTGGTAATCGTGCGGCGGATTTCGCCGATGCCCAAGTTATGCTCCTTCAAGATCTCGATGCGGCGACGCATGAGCTTGTCGTAATCCGGCTCGTCTCTGGTCGTGCGCTCTAACTCCTGGATGCCGGTCTCCTTTGCGAACGCAATCCAGATTTCCGGAACGAGTACGCCCTCCAAGTCCATACAAATGATATCCATGTTTCTTGCTCCTTCCTCTTTTCCGTTACCGCGTCGATAAAAAGGTGTATTCCCTGAGCGCCTTTTCATCCGTCGGGTAACGCGTCAAATACTGCTTCGTCAAATCAAACGCCGTACCGAACTCGCCCTTCATCTCGTACGCGACAATGATGTTCCAGGCAAGGTCCTGCCGCATGGTTTTGTCATCCAGCGAGATGCCGGATTCAAAATCCGAAATCGCGGCATCGAGCCTGCCGCTCTTCAACTCGCAAAGTCCCAGCCGGTTGTAGACCCTTGCATTCTCGCGGTTGTTCTTTAGGTACGCGCGGTAAATCCCTTCCGCGTAGTCGAAGTCGCCCTGCTCCTCGGCAACCCTTCCCAGCAAAAGCACCGCCTCAATCACCTCGGGACCGCTGCCGCTTCGTGCCGCCTCCAGCGCCTTCATCGCCTCGGTCAGATCGCCCGCGTAATACGCAAAGCGCCCTCTTTCATAATCCGAAAGCGTATCCTTCACGTTCTCATACACGCCGTTCAACAAGGTCTGGCCTTCCGCCGGGTAACCCGCTTCTTCATACGCTTCGCAGATCAAAAACAGCCGGTCATAATCCTGCGGCTTTAAATCGACAGCCGCTTGAAAGTCTTCATTTGCTCCCTGCAAATTCCCGCCCTTTAAGCGCGCCACGCCGCGTAAGTAGTACGCGTCCGCGTCCTCCTTCTTTAAGGAAAGAATCGTCGAGTACACGGACTCCGCCAGGGAATAGCGCTCACTCTTTAGGTAGCTCTCCGCCAGGTAGAAGTTTAAGTCATAATCCGCGCGGGTCACGATGCCGTTCGTTTCCTTGAGCGCAAGGTCGAAGGCGGCAATCGCGTCATCGTATGCGCCGGTCTGCAAATACGCAATGCCGCGGCCGCGATAGATGAGGCGTTTGTTTTCCCCTTCGGCAAGCGCCAGAGAAAACGAGGTTAAGGCGCCCTCATAGTCGCCCTCCGCCAACTGCTCCATGCCGGTATCGATATTTACATGGGAACCGTTTGTGAGCGCGCATCCCGTCAACAGAAGAAGGAAGGCGCACACCAAAACGGATAAGCATCTCTTCATATTTTAATAATCCTTTACGATCGCGTGGTCCAGAAGGTACCGGTACCATAAATCGTATGATACCGCCTTTAAGTGGACACCGTCAAACGTTAAGTCGCTTTGCAAAACCCCCGAGGCGTCGTCCGTCGCCTCGTTCATGTCGATGTAGAAGGTTTTCTCGTTGTCCGCAAGCTGCGAGAGCGCGTTGTTGCGGTCGTTGATCACCGCGTTGTTCACGTAGCCGCCCTCGTCATCCTTCTTTTGCGAGACGTGCATCATCGCGCAGATATAGATGATGGCATCCGGCTGCAGGACTTTGAGCTCTTCAATCACTTCTTGATAGCGCTCCACAAAGTGCTCCGTCGACCCGCTGCCCAGCTCGTTGATGCCAAGCGCCACATAAATCTTTTGAAACTGTGTGCCCTGCAGCGCCTGCGGTACGGTCATGACACCCAAGGGCGTTTCCGCGAAGGGCTGCTCCATCACATGCGCGACACTCATCGAGGTCTTCGCGTAGAAGGTTGCCTGCGCGTTTAAGTCCGGCACGTACATGGAAAGTCCCACCGTGCGCGAGTCTCCGATAAAGAGCGCATCTCTAAAATAGGTCGCGTCCACCGTTTCAAATCCGGAGGAATACGAGGGCAGCCGCTCGAAGTACTGCGTGGGCACGATGCCCGTTTCCGGATCCGCAAGCAGGGCGATTCTTCCGTACTTGTTGCGCGTCGCCTCATCCCAGGTGGACTCGTCCAGTGCGTAGCTTAAATTGTGCGCGGGCTGCGTGTAGTCCTCCGGCAGCGAGGCGGGAAGCTCACCCGTTTCTTCCGTCACCGCTTCCGGGGCGGGCTGCACCTGTGGTACAAGGTCCGTGATTTTGTTTGCGGGTGCCGCCTGCGCGGTTTCTTGCGGCAGCGCTTCCCCCGCACTCTCATCCCGTACAGTCGAAGTGCGCGGCAACGCTTGCGCCGCGGACACAAAGGGCATCTGCTTATCCGCAAGTCCCATAAAGAAGAGCGCCATCACGGGGGTGTCGCGGAACGTATAGCGGTAGGTTGCATACGCGCCAAAACGCCCGACGGTGCCGAAGAAGGTCGTGGCAAGCGCCGTCAGGATTGTCGCAAGAAGCAATGGGATTTTTTTGACTGTCTCCTTCATCCGTAACCGCTTCCTTTAAAAGTTCACGTACATAAACGGGTTGCCGCTCGAGCGTGCCGCGTGGTAAATGCTCACCCACAAACCAGCATACAACAGAAGCGTCATGTACCACTTGTTTTTGTACTTCATTATCGTATCATAGATTGCCGGGACAAGGAACAAAAGCCCCGGGATAAACACGTGCGCGTAGTCCCGCACAATCCGGACATAGTCCGAAGGATTCATGACCGCGGGCGTGTTAAAAAACGGGAACAGACGCGAGAAGTAGGAAAGAAGCATCTTATCATCCGTAATCGCAAACACCACCCAGGTCAGGGGAATAAGGAGTAACACATGCGCACGGCTGATGAGAGTGCTCAAGGTCTTCGGCAGGCGCCGCAATAGGAGCTTCTCTGAAAGGATGATGAGAAACAACAGCAATCCCCACAGCAGGAAGTTGAAGGACGCACCGTGCCAGAAGCCGGTCAGAGCCCAGACGATCAACAAATTGCGCAGGGTTTTGACGCCGCCCTCCTTTGAGCCGCCAAGCGGAATATAGACGTAGTCCTTAAAGAAGCTTCCGAGCGTCATGTGCCAGCGTCTGTAAAATTCGGAGACTGAGGCGGCGGCATAAGGGTGGTGAAAGTTTTCGATGAAGGGAAAGCCGAACATCACACCGATGCCTGCTGCCATCAACGAGTACCCCCAGAAATCATAGTAAAGGTTTAAGGAATAGCCTGCTGCCCCGATGTAGGCAAGCGGTGTCGAAATGCTCTCGTAGCCGATCTGTCCGATTTCGTTAAAGCACATGGAAAAGCGGTCCGCAAGCATCACCTTGAAGAACATCCCCGCGGCAAAGTATTTGAGTCCCTCCTCGACGGCGGGCAGGATGTCGGTGATTGCCTGCTTTCTGATTGCGGCGCATTCCCGCATTTCCTGAAAGCGCATGATGGGTCCCTGCACAATCTGCGGAAACATCAGGAAGTACGACACGGTCTGAATCATGGCGGGACGCTTGTCGTCTTCTTCCTTGTACAAATCAATCTGGTACGAAATCATCTTGAAGGTGTAGAAGCTGATTCCCAAAGGAAAGAGCGCGCCGCTCACATACTGCCCCAAAATTTTGAAGGTGACAAGGAGCGCGACGTTAAAAAGAATCGCGACAATCAAAAAGCTCTTCTCCTTGCGGAAGGTTCCCTCCGCCAAGAGGCTGTTGACGATGACCGCGAACAACAGCAGTGCCAAAAACCGGAAGTCTCCTGCCGCGTAAAAGATAATGGAGGCGATGGAAAGCGTAAACATTCTGAGCCGGTACGGGGTGACGTAGTAGAGAACACACATCACGGGCAGGAACCGGAATATGAAGCTCAAATCAGAAAACTGGGTCATGGTCAGTCGTTTGCGTTATTGATCTCCGCCAGGGCGCTCTCCGCCTGGGATGCGCGCTGGCTGTTCGGGAATTCACTCATCACCTCGTCAAAGATTCTGCGCGCCGTCGCGGTGTCCTCAAGCGCATAGTGGCTCATCCCGAGGAAGTAGCGCGCGTCCGC
Organism: Lachnospiraceae bacterium; assembly: GCA_017446125.1. GTDB lineage: Bacteria > Bacillota > Clostridia > Lachnospirales > Lachnospiraceae > Butyrivibrio. The sequence continues at coordinate 2,550 of JAFSRL010000025.1, read as the reverse complement.
GTTTTCCTTGTCGTACTGGCAGCACTTCGTAAACGAGGCGATTGCCTCCTCATACGCATTCGCGCGGTAGGAAGCGTAGCCCGCGTTGTAATACCGGTCCGCCATGGGCTTACCCACCCCCGCGATTAAGGTTTCATACAGCGCCTGAAAATCCTCACCCGCGTCTTCCAGTGACTCTTCCGTCACGGGCTCCATGGCAAGGGAGATGTTTTCGATGTCCGTCGCGTCCGCAAGGTAGAGGTTCACGGCGCTCATTAAGGCATCGTTGACCGTCTTGTCGCCGGAGGTTTCCAGCGCGGCGATGTCCGCCGTTAAGGTATCCTTCTCGCTCTCCAGGGCGGCAATCCTGGTTTCGTATTCTAAAATCTTTGCGCTCTTTGCGTCGGACTCCTCCGAGATTGCGGTTAATGCCTCCTTGCGCTCCTCCGTAATCTGCTGGACGCGCGCGGGCAGGATTAAGAACACCGCAAAGGCAATGCCCAGCACAAGTCCCACGATGAGCCCTGAGATGTTGAAGCCGCTTGTTGCCTTGAAGCGGTGCACGGGCTTGATGATGGTTTCGTTTCCGTGCTTTTCCTCGACGGCATTGCCCGCCGCCTTCTTCTTTTCGTTCGCGACCTGCCGCCGCTCCTCCGGCAGCATCATCTTATCCGCCTCATGCATGTAGCGCTGGGTTAAGACGCTGCCGTTGTCGACCTTCATGCACTTCATGAGCTGGGACTTCGCCTTGCCCCAGGACTGCGCGTTTAAGTAAAGTAAGGCAAGCAACTGATGCGCCTTGACGAATTTCGGGTTGATGCTTAAGACCTTCTTCAACTGGATGACGGCAAGATCAAGAGAACCGTTCTCGCAGTAGACAAGCCCCTGGTTGAACTTCTTGACCGCCTGGTTCATATTCTCCAACTTTCCGGGATTCGAGCGCATGACGTTTAAGTAGCGGCCGGATAAGTTGCGCTCAGGCTGTAAGTTCTTCGAGATGACCCATTCGCCAAGCGCCAAGACCACCTCGCCCATTTCAAAGTACACAAGCCCCAACAGGTTTCTTGCGTCGATGTTTGCCTTGTTGAATTTCACGCTCTGGCGAAGGCTTTCGACCGCGCCGGATAAATTGCGCGTCAAAGCCTTTTCCAAGCCGTCGTTGTAATACTTGTTGGAAATAAAAAGAGCTTTTTTATAAAGCCTGACGTCTTTTCCGCAGGCAGGACAAACGCCCGTCTCATCCAAGGGATGCGAGCAGTTGTAACAATACATCATGCCGTATTATCTCCGGTTGAATCGTCTGGTATAATCCGTCTGCTGCCGCGCATCCTTCAACAGGGATACGACCACATCCGCCATGTCATCCAGGTCCTGGTTATAGATACTGTCTTCGGCATCCTCCACCTCCGCCGAAGGCTTAAATCGCTTTAACTCTTCCTCGAAATTGATCATATTCTCCTCTTTCTTATAGTTATATCCGTGTCGTATATCCGTGTCGAAAATTATAGCATGATTTCCATGTGTAAGTTGTTTGAATGTTTCGCGCGAATTAGCAAATTGTCTGATAAATTCATGGACAAACACCGTGATGTATGGCATAATGGAAGGTAGTGATTATAACAACGGAGGCCGGTACATACCATGGAAACACAAAAACTCTATCTTTCGATCATCAACAACTTACAGGACGGTGTCTACTTCGTGGACAACGAACGCCATATCCGCTTCTGGAATAAGGCGGCGGAAAAGATTACCGGCTATTCGGCGGAAGAAATCGTGGGCAAGTCCTGCCAGCTTTCAAACCTAAACCATATTGACGAGGACGGACGCCCCTTGTGTCAGGTGGGCTGCCCTTTGTTTGCGACCATCATCGACGGCAAGCAGCGCAACGAGCGTGTCTTTGTGCGGCACAAGGACGGCTACCGCATTCCGGTGCAGGTCAACATCATGCCCATGTCGGAAAACGGGGAGGTCATCGGTGCGATTGAAATCTTCACGCCCTCCTCTCCCACGCAGTACGAGGACGACCTGGTCGAGAACCTCTCCGGCATTGCGATGCACGACACCTTGACGGGGCTCCCGAACCGGCGTTACCTGGAGAGCTTCTTAAACTACAAGCTCGATGAGTTCAGCCGCTTCAACAAGCCCTTCGCGGTTGTCTTTGCGGACATCGACAACTTCAGCGAGTTCAACAACAGCTACGGACACGATGTGGGCGATGCGGTCTTAAAGAGCATTGCGTCGTCGCTGCGCACCAACACAAGAAAGAATGACTTGATCGGACGCTGGGGCGGCGAGGAATTCTTGGGTGTCCTGACCGTCAACACGGAATATGACGGTACCATTTTAGCGGAGAAAATCCGTCAGCTTGTTGCGGGTACGGAAGTCATGCATGAAGGGGAGCTGTTGAATGTTTCGATTTCCATCGGCGTCACCACCGTAACAAAGGAAGATGACGCCGACAAAATCGTTAAGCGCGCAGACGCGCTCATGTATCAGAGCAAACAAAACGGCAAGAACCGCGTGACCAGCGGTTAAGCAAGGTTTGCAAGCTGCGCCTTGATCTGTTCG
>JAFSRL010000205.1 GCA_017446125.1 Lachnospiraceae bacterium | reverse complement strand
GTTAACGTACATCATCCAGTCAATAGCCTGACGCAATCCCATGCCACTCTGCAAATGCTCTCTCATATGTGCAAGAAGCACCATGCCATTTGAGAGACGCGGGAGCATTGGAAAGGACGTATCACTTACAGTCGCTATCTCCGCATGATCAAGTCCCTCAATAATATGTGCTTCAATATCAAGATCTGGGTAGCTAAAATGGTGATGCAGTTCAAAGATAATGCCGTTTTTTTCATATCCGATGTGCCGCGCATCCTTTTCGACTTCCTGATGAGAGATGGTATAACCATTTTTTTTCATCAGAGAGACTGCTGTTTCAAAAGCATCCTTGGGAATGATGAAGTCAATATCGCCCATTATTCTGAGCAATGGATTCGGGTAATAAATCGCTGCGGCCGTCCCTTTTAAGATCACCAATGGAATACTATGTCTGGAAAACAGATCGATCAACTCTCTCTGCGCATGACATATCTGGACATTTTTTGCTATAACGCGATAGAACACACGATGCCACGCCTCTCCCGCCTCAACGGGAGCAACACTTGCGACCAAGCCGGATACAGTTTGTTTTTCAGCCTCTTGCAGTACCTCATCCCAATTGACGTCGCCTTCAATTTCCAACGGAACTTGAAACAGCACATGCTTTAAAAGATCGATCAGTACCTGTTCATTCCTTGTCAATTCTTTCATGCGTAAACCTTATCAAAAAAGTGTATATTAGATAACCGATAAACACACCAATTGTGTTGTTGAAAATATCATCTGGTTCCGCCACACCGAGTTGGAAAAAGCCTTGTAAGAGTTCGATGGTGAGGCTGCACAGCGTGCCGAGCAAGAGCATCCTTCGCCATCGACCCAACTTGGGCCAGACTGCAGGGACAAGATACCCCAAAGGGGTAAACATCAGTATGTTCAAGATAATTCCGTCAATCTGCCTCATGCTTACTATATGTATCAACGAGAAGGCATTTCTCGCGTCTCCCTTTAGAAGTGCTGAAAAAAAACCGCTCATTCCGCCCTCAATCTCTACCATCTTCCGCAAAGCTCGAAAGAGCGTAAAATGAACCTCATATTGTGCTTCCGAAAGTCGGGAAAGCAACGTCACCCACAGGGTCACTGCCGCATAGATGATAAACATGGCGAACAGTACTGGCCTGTTTTTTCTGAAAACTCTCGTGCCAATCAACCCAAGCAGGACTGCCGCCGCGCCGAAAAGTATTACTTCGAAGTATGGCAAGTTACTGCACTTCCTTGCGCCAGACAAAGCGGTTCACGACCCCGACATAGGACTGGATGATCTTCACGACCTTGTCGGACACGTTTACGTCCGTATAATCCGGGACCGGCACTGCGCCGCCGTTCTTTTCATCCCTGACCATCTCGACCGCGAGATCGACCGACTGCAGAAGGCCCTTTGTGTCGATGCCGGACAGGATAAAGCAGGCCTTGTCCAGAGCCTCCGGGCGCTCGGTACTTGTCCGGATGCAGACCGCGGGGATCGGGCAGCCGATGGAGGTGAAAAACGAGGACTCCTCCGGCAGGGTGCCGCTGTCGGAGACCACGCAGAAGGCGTTCATCTGCAGGCAGTTGTAGTCATGAAAGCCAAGGGGTTCATGCGCGATGACGCGCGGGTCAAGCCGGAAGCCGGACGCCTCAAGGCGTTTGCGGCTTCTCGGGTGACAAGAGTAGAGGATCGGCATGTCGTACTTTTCCGCCATGCGGTTGATGGCGGTAAAGAGGCTTGTGAAATTTTTCTCTGTGTCGATGTTCTCCTCCCGGTGGGCAGAGAGCAGGATATAGCGCCCCTTCTCCAGCTTGAGGCGGGCGTGAATGTCAGAGGCCCTGATTGCCTCCAGGTTCTCCGTCAGCACCTCCGCCATCGGGCTTCCAGTCACATAGGTGCGCTCCTTCGGCAGGCCGCAGTCTGCAAGGTAGCGTCTGGCGTGTTCGGAATAGGCGAGGTTTACATCGCTGATGATGTCCACGATGCGGCGGTTTGTCTCCTCCGGCAGGCACTCGTCCTTGCAGCGGTTGCCGGCCTCCATGTGGAAGATCGGGATATGCAGACGCTTCGCGCCGATGACCGACAGACAGGAGTTCGTGTCGCCGAGAACCAGCACCGCGTCCGGTCGCAGTTCCGCCATCGCCTTGTAGCTTGCCGCGATGATATTGCCCATCGTCTCACCAAGGTCTGCACCAACGGCGTTCAGATAGAGCTCCGGATCAGAAAGTCCAAGATCCTTAAAGAAGACGCCGTTCAAATTGTAATCATAGTTCTGACCGGTGTGGACCAGGATGGTATCAAAATAGCGCCGGCACTTCTTGATCACCGCAGCGAGGCGGATAATCTCAGGCCGCGTGCCGACAATGATCATCAACTTGATTTTTCCGTTTTCTTTCCACTTCGGATAAGTCATCATGCGTTATCTCCTGTCCTGCCCATTAGCAGCGATGGTCACTTTTAATTATGCCTGATCCCTTTCAGTTCTTCCTGTACATAGTCCGTAGTCAGGATCTTTTTCACAACACCGTCAACATCGAGCCGCTGCGTGTTATGGCTGGTATAGCTCTCCTCCGCCTGGGTTTCGACCTTGCCCTGGACGAAGAACTTGTCATAGTTGAGGTCGCGGTTATCCGCCGCCACACGGAAGTAATTGCCCATGTCCTCAGAACGGAGACGCTCTTCGCGCGTCATCAGGGTTTCATACAGCTTTTCGCCGTGGCGGGTGCCGATGATATTGGTGCCAGTGTCGCCGAAGAGCTGCTGGACGGCCTTGGCAAGATCGCCGATGGTGGAGGCGTCCGCCTTCTGAATAAAGAGATCGCCGGGATTGGCGTGCTCAAACGCGAAGCGGACAAGCTCGACCGCCTCGTCCAAGTTCATGAGAAAGCGGGTCATCTCCGGGTTTGTGATCGTGATGGGGCTTCCCGCGTGGATCTGGTCAATAAACAGCGGGATCACCGAGCCGCGGGAGCACATGACATTGCCGTAGCGCGTGCAGGAGAGCACCGTGCCGCCGCGCTCGAAGGCCTTCTGCGCGCGGCTCTGCACGACCTTCTCGCCGAGGGCCTTGCTCATGCCCATGGCGTTGATGGGATAGGCGGCCTTGTCGGTACTGAGGAAGACGACCTTCTCCACGCGGTTTTCCACGGCGGCGGTGATGACGTTATCCGTGCCGACGACGTTGGTCTTGACCGCCTCCATCGGGAAGAATTCGCAGGAAGGGACCTCCTTGAGCGCGGCGGCGTGGAAGACGTAGTCCGCCCCGAACATCACGTCGCGCACGGAGTCGATATTGCGCACGTCGCCGATGTAAAAATGCACCTTGTCGGCATAGTCGTGGTAATTGGCCTGCAGGAAATGGCGCATCGTGTCCTGCTTCTTCTCGTCGCGGCTGATGATGCGGATCTCCGCGATGTCGGAGGAGAGGAAATGCTTGAGCACCGTGGAGCCGAAGCTGCCCGTGCCGCCGGTAATGACGAGCGTTTTGCCCTTGAAAGCGTCTGTGATCATGGTATTCACCGCTGTGTACCTCATTTATCAAGTAAATTTGTTGAAAATGTATCGCGGGGGGTCACACCGGCTCGAAGAAGGTATCCGGGTGATCGGGGTCGAAGCGCTCGTTTGCCCACATGAGGGTGACGAGCTTCTCCGTCTCGGAGAGATTGATGATGTTGTGGGTGTAGCCCGGAAGCATGTGCACCGCCTCGATGCGCTCCCCGCTCACCTCGAATTCCAGCACCTCGTCCGTGCCGAGTTTGCGCTCCTGAATGAGCCCGTGGCCGGACACGACGATGAAGAACTCCCACTTGCTGTTGTGCCAGTGCTGGCCCTTGGTGACGCCGGGATCAGAGATGTTCACGCTGAACTGGCCGTGAT
>JAFSRL010000204.1 GCA_017446125.1 Lachnospiraceae bacterium | reverse complement strand
GCAGAACGCGCAGCGTCTGTACTGGACCGCGGAAGAGGTCGACGCCAAGATGCACGGCATCATGGTCAACATCTACAACGCCTCCGTCAAGGCGGCGGAGAAGTACGGCCTGGGCTACGATCTGGTCGCGGGCGCGAACATCGCCGGCTTCGAGAGAGTTGCCGACGCGATGATGTGCCAGGGCATCTTCTGATATCTTCAAAATCTGCGAACACTTAAGAGATCACGAGTGAAATTGAAAGGGAAAACACAGTGAAGATAACGAGCTTTAACCCGCTTATCGTAACGAAAGATGCCGAGTCCGCCATCGCATTGTTTGAGGAACTGGGCTTTGAACGTCGCCATACCAAGGAAGGTATCAGCGAAAACAATGTAACCGATGTTCGGATGAAGGATAAAGGTGGCTTCCATGTGGATGTTTCACAGGGCACCGGTGAATGGACAATGATCCGCATGAATGTTGACAACCTGGATGAAGCGGTCACTTTCTTGGAGGCGCGTGGTTTCCATAAGGCAAGACACGAGGCTGCCAATAAGACGATAGATACAGGGTCTTCCAGGTTCAACATCATGGTTTCACCGTCTGGATTTATTCTTGAGGTCTCACAGCACATCAAGGGAGAAAAATAAGTAAAAAGGGAGGAAACACCATGCAGATAACAACATTTAACCCCATGATCCTCTCCAAAAACGCAGATGAGATCATCAAGCTGTTTGAGGAATTGGGCTTTGAACGCCGCCATCAGGTGGACAACATCGACGACAAGGATATTTCGAGCGTCCGTATGCGCTACACCGGTGAGGACGGAAAGACCTTCCATGTGGACATTGCCCGGGTGGAATCTCTGCCCCAGGACATGACCACCATGCGGATGAACGTCCGCGACTTTGACGAAGCCTACGAATTTCTCAAGGGCCGCGGCTTCAAAAACGCCAGAGGCGAGGATCATACCGTCGATTCCGCCTCCGCCAGGTCCTGCCTGATGATCTCTCCATCCGGCTTCTCGATCCAGCTCACGCAACACATCAGAAAGGAAGACAAATAAGGCAAAGTCCCGTATGTAAGCGCCTGCGCGGAGACCCTCGCGGATTGTCAAGGGCCTCCGCGCAAGCGAAAAAGCATCTTTTATGCAGAGCATGAGGGGGAAAAAAGAATGAAAAGGCCGCTGCGAAACGAAAACCATGTGATTATTCTTCCAACTTTGCTGGCATTGGCGCTCGCCTTGGCGGGCTGCGGCGCTCCGGCGGCGGAGAGCAGCGCAGCCGACAAGCCTGTATGGACGGAAGAAACCAAGGTGAGTTACCTCGGACCCGCCGGAACCTACACTGAGGAGGCGACGCAGTTCTTCTTCGGCGGAACGGGCACGTTTATTCCGAAGGAGAAGGTCGAGGATGCGATCGCCGACGTGGTGGGCGGCGCGGCGGACTATGCGGTCATCCCGCAGGAGAACACGATCGGCGGCGCGGTGACGAACTATGTGGACGCACTGCTCGCGACGGACGGTGTGTATGTGGTGGGCGAGGTGATCCTGCCCATCAGCCAGACGCTGCTCGGCGT
>JAFSRL010000203.1 GCA_017446125.1 Lachnospiraceae bacterium | reverse complement strand
GACGCGGACTGGAAGGACAACTGGAAGCAGTTCTTCCACAAGTTCTACATCGACGACATTCTCGTCCTTCCCTCCTGGGAAGAAGATGAGTCAGCGGGGACAGGTACAATGACTCATTTTTCACCGGATGATGAGCAGCCATCAACGTCAGCGGAAAAACGAGTCATTGTACCTGTCCCCCATGACTCATCCCAACCCGCCCCTGCCTACACCCTCCGCATCGACCCCGGCACCGCCTTCGGCACCGGTGCGCACGAGACCACGCAGCTTTGCATCCGTGCCCTTCGCAGGTACCTGAAGCAAAACGACAGGGTGCTCGACGTCGGCACAGGCAGTGGTGTCCTCTCCATTCTTGCGCTCATGTTCGGCGCGTCACGCGCCGTGGGAACGGATCTCGACCCGCAGGTCATTCCTGCGGTCGCAGAAAATCTTGCGCGCAACAACATCGAATCGAGCCGCTTTCAATTGGTCATGGGAAACCTGATTGATGATGTGTCTGTACAGGAGGAGGTTCTTCGGCAGGCAGAAAAGGAACCGGGCGCACAGGGCTTTGACCTCGTTCTCGCCAACATCCTGCCTGCGGTTCTCGTTCCGCTTACCCCCGTCATCCCGCGCTTCTTAAAGAAGGGCGGCACCTGCATCATGTCCGGCATTCTCACGGAGCGCATTCCGGAAGTAAAGGACGCAATCGAACATGCCGGTCTCACCATCATAGAAACCAGCACGCAGGGCGAGTGGAACGCGATTGTATCAAGATTGAATTCTTAAGGGAGTTAAAACAGGGATTGTGCCGGATGGGAGGATTGCGGATTCTTATGCCCCGTTAAGTGTGTAATCTCTTCCGGAGACAACCCGTTGCTCTTCAGTAAGGACAGAATCTGTTCCTGTTTTTCGTACGCATAATCTTCAATCGTCTGATGTGGCAGACCATCTGTGTGTTTCGGGCGGTTCCATTTTTTCTCTTCGCGACTGCTCATTTTGTTGCCCTTGCCCCTTCTTCAATGCGTAACGAAACTCTCCGCCATCCTCTGTTAGTATCATTATTGCGTTTTGGCGGGGGCAAAGCAATGAAACAAAAGTTACAAAAGGCGTTTTTTACTTACTTCCGGGCACGCCGAAGACACTTCATCAACCAAACAGAAGTGTTTCATCATTCAAAAAACATGTTGCCACACCCTCAAAGAAGGTACCGGAGAGCGCGTCGATTTCCTCCCGAGACAATCCGGTGACATCGTAAGCAGCGCGGACATAGCGTTCCGTGTTCCCGATGAGATAGGTATGACCGTCGATTTGCTCCGTATCTTCAAACAAAACACGAAGACTTTGATTCATGAACTGTTCGCGGTAGGCCTTTGATTGTTCCGCGGTCAGCGCCAAAAGAGCGGAAGCGCGTTCTTTCTTCACGGCGTTCGTCAGTTGTCCCTCAAAGGAAGCCGCTGCCGTTCCCTTCCGCGTTGAATAGGGGAAGACATGAATCTCATAGAACCCGATTTCTTTTGCGAAGGAAAGTGTCCTTGCGAACTGCTCCTGCGTTTCGCCGGGGAACCCGACGATGATGTCCGTGGTGATTGCGGGATTCTCATACACGCGGCGCAAAGCATTCACGCTGCGGCGGTACTCGCCCGCCGTGTAGTGGCGCCGCATCCGCATCAAGGTGGCATTGTCACCGCTTTGCAGCGACAGATGAAAATGCGGACACACCTTCGGCAAAGCCGAAAGCCCCGCGGCAAATTCATCCGTCACGATACGCGGCTCCAGGGAGCTGAGCCGGATCCGCTCGATACCGTCGATGCCGTGGATCAGCTCGAGTAAGCACAGGAGCGGTGAAGTGACGTGGCTGTTTGCAGGCGCAGGCTGCGATTTATACGCCGCGGAATCGAGACCTAACCCTTGCGAGTATCCTTCTGTCCGAAGCAAGGTTTGATCAGGGCTCGATGGAGCGCTTGGCGTATCATGAGCAGCGTGCGCCTGCAAACTGCTTACTTCATCAACGCCCCACGACTTATCCGTCCCGTACGACGAAATATGAATCCCCGTCAGCACGACCTCCCGTATGCCCGCAGCGGCAATCGCGCACACCTCCTCAACAATCTCATCGACGCTGCGGCTCCTGTTGCGCCCGCGCGCATACGGAATAATGCAATACGAACAGAAAAGATTGCAACCATCCTGAATCTTCACAAATGCTCTCGTCCGCGCGCTAATTTCCTTATTTATTTCATCTCCTTCCACCAGCGCTCCGGAGCTGTGGTGAGCAGTCTCCGTGTCAGGGGAAACAGATGTGACAGATGGGACAGTCCCCCAGTCACCTTGGGAAACAGGTGACAGATGGGACAGTCCCCCAGTCACATCCTCGTCATACGTCAATGTGTCCTCGTCAGGCACATCCTGCGATTTATACGCTGCGGAATCGAGACCCGACACACTTTTTCCTTCCAACAGCGCTCCGGAGATGTGGTGAGCAGTCTCCGTGTTCAAAGAGAAGTTGGAAGATGCATCTTGCGCGTCATACGTCAATGTGTCCTCGTCAGGCACATCCTGCGATTTATACGCCGCGGAATCGAGACCCAAGCCTCGTGAGTATCCTCCTGTCCGAAACGAGGCTTGTTCGGGGCTCGATGGAGCGCTTGGCGTATCATGAGCAG
>JAFSRL010000202.1 GCA_017446125.1 Lachnospiraceae bacterium | reverse complement strand
TCATAAGCTCCCGCCAGTGCGGTTCCTCATATACGGTGCAGGCTTTTTCCAGAAAAGCGCGTGCGTCTTCTTCCTCCCGCAGGTAGTATTTTTGCCTCGCGATACGATAGTAAGCCATGGCTTTGCTCGCCGGGTTTTTGACTTTGTTGGAAAAAGAAAGCAGTTCGTCAATATGATTGCTTTTATGAAGAAGATATATATCGACGATCTGTTCTGCTTCCTTAGCATAGGAATCACGGATACCGCGGCGTTGCAGTGCCTCAACAACGCGCCGGCCCCGCACGGAGTCTTTTGCTTCCACCGCAAGGGAAAGTGCCTTCATGTTATACTGTACATAGTCTTTGGCGGTCATGGGAGTCTGATCCAGCGTGTCACATAGAGCGCGGGCTTCGTCGAAGTGTCCCAGGGAGATTGCTCCGTCAAGAAGTTTGAGATCTCGGAGGTAACGGCGGTAACGCCTTTTTCCCTCGCGGGAAGAGAGAAGATCGCGATAGCCTTCGAAGTCACCTGCATGAAGACAGCCGGACAGACGCTCTTCCAAGCGCCGTCCGGCATATCCTCTATAGATGCTGACACATCCTGCAATCGCAATCAGGAGAATCCATACGACAATGCTGACGGGATTCATCGTCCCTCCCTGCACTTGCTGCGATCAGTGTACGCCGTCGAGAACGGCCCCCTGTTCTTTCAGGATCTTCTGCATTTCCTTGACGTATTTCTCTTCCTCGATCTGACGCGGTGTGACGCCGTGTTTAACGCAGAGACCCGCGGCAACGCCCGCCGCCTGTCCGGTCACGACCGTCTGCATCAGGAAACGCATATAGGCACCGCGATCGGTGGAGACGTGCTTGCCGGCGACAAGGAAGCCCTCGACACCCAGCGGCACCATGCAACGGTACGGAATATCGCTCGTGCCGCCCTTCGGAGGCTTGCCGGCGACTTCACCGTTCCCAAGGGTGATCGTCTCATTGGTGGCGACATGGATTGCACCGGCCGCAAACTGGTTTTTGCCGATACAGTCATCAAAACGCTTGCCTTCCACGACATCGGAAGCCGTGATCTTGTAATCACACATGATGCGGCGTCCTTCGCGCAGACGCAGCTCCTGTCCCATGCGTACCAGATAAGCGTTTTCAAAGCCCGGCATGTACTTCCGGAAGAATTTGAGCGCAATCACGCATTGATGGCGGCACTCGATCTCGGCCTTGGTCAGATCCCAGGCATCGCAGCTCCAGATATTGGGCACCTGGCTGGAGTGCTGCATGTGTGCCTGAATCTCGCCGCCTTCGCGGGGCATCAGGAAGAAGCCGACACCGGAATAAGGGTGCCAATCGCCGTTTTTGAGCGCTTCATCCATGATTTTGTAAAAGCCGCGCAGGTCGCCATAATCCATGATATTGGTGATTTTGCGCATGATCTCGTAGTGCTCCTCGATGGGACGCGGCGGGTAATCACCGCACTGTCCCTCTTCAGGACCGGAGTACAGGATCTGGTCCGGATTCTCATGGATATACTCAATCATCTTATCCCAGTTAATGCCACCCATGGTGAAGCAGATGGTCTGCGGTTCGCATTCTTCGCGCGGCAGAAGTTCGTATTCGCAGCCGGCACGAACGGCAATATCACCCTCGCCCGTGCAGTCGATAACCACCTTTGCCTCAATGACGGAGCGGCCGTTCGCGTTTTCCACAACAACGCCGGTGACCTTGTCGCCTTCTTTCTGGACATCTACCACCAATGTATGCAGCAGCAGCTCTACCTTGTTTTCTGTCATGACTTCAAAAATCTCAAGTCCCCACCAGTCAGGATCCACATAAGAGAAGGTGTAGCCGCTGTGGGTGCGGTACTCGTTCAGGTCATGCTTGTAGGCGTGTCCCTGCTTCAACAGCCTGTTGTGCATTTCCTCTGCAAAACCGGCAATGACCTGTTCATTGTAACTGTTGAACAGATTTGCGTAGGAGAATCCGGGAGGGCCGGATACGTTCATCTGACCGCCAAGCGCACCGAGACGCTCGATCAGCAGTGTCCTTGCGCCGCCGCGCGCTGCTGCAACGGCAGCTGCGGTACCGCTGGTTCCGCCGCCGCAGACGATAACATCGTAACGGGTTCTGTCACTCATAGTCTGATCTCCTTTCTTGAGACAACGTTGGATTCCGGCACTCACGCCCGATAGTTATATGATTATCAAAAAACGCAAGGGTAGAGCAATTCCAAAACAGAGCCGGAAAGGAATCGAAAATGGAATACAAAGTGGCATAATCAAACGGATTCTGCTATAATACGCGTATGACGACCGATCAGATCCGCATCTTTTTGCGAATAGTGGAAACCAAAAGTTTCTCTACCGCTGCATTGGATTTGTTTACGACACAGTCTTCTGTATCCAAGAAAATCCAGCAGCTGGAGGATGAGCTTGGGGTGAAACTCTTTGAACGCACCGCGAGGAAGGCAAAACTGACCCATGCGGGAGAAGAGTTTGCGTCGCATGCCAAGATTATTTTTGATGTATACCAGCAGATGATGACGCGCATGGAGCACTATTCGCCGCAAAAGAAAAATGTGTTGCGCGTGTCCTCGGAGGCAATTCTGTATGCCTGTGGTTTGTTACATCCGTTACTGAACTATTTCAACTCGAAGCAGATGACGATCAGCATTGCGGAACGTACGACCATACAGGACATTCTGAAGGATTTGTCCGGACACAATGCGGATTTTGTGTTGATACATGATATTTACCTGGACGACAACCAGTTCATGTTTGTTCCTATTCAGGACGAGCGCATGGCCTGTGTGTTCAGCAGGAATTCGCCTCTGCGAAAGAAAAAAGAACTCAGGCTTTCTGATCTTCAAAGCGAGGTATTTCTGGTCAATCATTCTGACTATCTGCAGGAGCAGCGTCTGATCGATAACTGTATTCGCAGCGGCTTCATGCCGCAGACCCTTCCGATGGACATTCGTCTTTCCACAATGATGCGTCATATTCAGGAGGGGAATTGCGTTGCGGTGTTGGATATTCACACCGTGGAAGCCAGCATTACGGAAGGCAATGATTATCGTCCGGTTGTGGACATCCCGGAGTTTTCCCTGGGCTTTGCCTATGATCCGCAGCACCTGGCGCACCATGAGCATGTGGTGACTGCCATGAACGGATTCCGTTCGTTTTTTGCGTCTTAATTCAGAATAATTCCTTTTTTGCAACCGGTCTTTTGTGAAACACTTACTATTCCATTTTGGAATGATGTTGTTTCTCAAGTGAAATTGCTCAATTTTTCCCCGTCAATTATGCTTTTCCTGTACGATTTTCACGAAACACCACACCAAATGAAAGGAGTAACGGGAAATGAAAAAGGTTCAAGCACGTAAACGACTGATGTCCCTCGCTGTCATGGTGTCCATGCTGGCACTGGTGCTCAGCGGATGCTCGGGCGGAAACAGCGGCACTTCGACATCGACTGCCGCAGCCAGCACCTCCGTCGCGGAAGCATCCACGGCAACGGCTGACACCTCTGCAGCCGAAGATACGGCCGGTGCCGCCGAGACAGAAACAGAACCGGCGGCCGGTGCGGACTACGGTCCCGCGATTGAGCTGACAATGGGATCCACGGGTGCGGTGGAGGATATTTCCACGAAGTCCGCACAGTATTTCACGGAAATCGTCGAAGAAAAGTCCGGCGGTGCGATCAAGATCACGCTCTATCCGGCGTCCCAGTTGGGTGCTGCAACAGACCAGATGGAAATGCTGGCGACCGGAGCCATGGATCTCTTCCTAGAGGCTAATTTCATGGCATCCTACGGTGTCAATAATATCAAGGCGTCTTCCACGATGTTCTGCACAAGAAGCAAAGAGGACTACAGGAGAATCGCGGAGAGTGATTACTTCTGGAATTGTGCGGAAGAGTTTCGTCAGAACACCGGCATGCGGATTCTTTGCAACAACTGGTTCCGCAACTCCACCGCTGTTGCCTCCAAGAATAAAATCGAGAGTCTTGACGACTGCCAGGGCGTGAAGCTGCGTGTGCCGCCGGTCAACTCCACGGTGGACATGTTTAACGCACTCGGATTTAACGCAACACCGGTTGCTTATAATGAAACGTTGATTTCCATGCAGCAGGGCGTTGTGGATGCAGTCTGGTGCACGGAGGACGCGATCTGGACCATGGGCTTCTACGAGCCGGCCAATTACGTGTATGAATTGAACGCGAGCTATGACTCCATGTTCGTTTATGCAAATGACGACTGGTTCTCAAACTCGCTGACCGATGCACAGCGCGAGCTGATCCAACAGTGTGCGGTGGAAGCCGGTGAGTATTACACATCCCTCG
>JAFSRL010000201.1 GCA_017446125.1 Lachnospiraceae bacterium | reverse complement strand
GTAGCGCGTGTAGATCTCGTGAGACTTTTTTCCGTTGGTATAGATGTTGCGGATGTCCGAACCGGCAAGGATGTCCGTAAAATCATTTGGCTCCACATTCCGGATGGAGCTGTCGGACGATCCCTCGATATCGCAGGCATGAATCGAATCCCAGCAGGCAATGTGATGCTGCTGTAAAAAAGCGGCCTTTTCCGTTACGGTCTGCGGCGCTTTATCCGCATCCTGTTCCAGCAAAAGCGCCATCAGCTTCCAGAAGCGGTTCTGCGGATGTCCGTAGAAAAACTTGCTCTCCCGCGACTTGACCGAGGGAAAGCTGCCGAGGATCAAAATGCGTGAGTCCTTCCGGTAGAAGGGAGGAATCGGGTGTATGATTCGTTCCATTTTTTTTATTACCCAGGGCTGTCGCGAAAAGCGGCAGCCCTTGTTTCATGATTCAAATCGGATGTTTCATCTTACGCATTCAGCGGAATGTCCGGAATGGTTGCAAAGCCGGCGGCGAGGTCCTCATCTGTCGGGATGTAGTCCTGCATTTCACCGTTGTTGAACTTTTCGTAGGCGACCATGTCAAAATAGCCGGTGCCGGTCAGGCCAAAGAGGATCGTCTTTTCCTCACCGGTCTCCCTGCACTTGAGCGCTTCGTCGATCGCGGCACGGATCGCGTGCGAGGATTCGGGCGCGGGGAGGGTGCCTTCCGTACGCGCAAAGAGAGTTGCCGCCTCAAAGACCGATGTCTGCTCCGCGGTACGCGCTTCCATATAGCCGTCATGATACAACTGCGAGAGAATGGTGCTCATGCCGTGGTAGCGCAGGCCGCCTGCGTGGTTGGCGCTCGGGATGAAGTCGTGTCCCAAGGTATACATTTTCGCCATCGGGCAAACCATGCCGGTGTCCGCAAAATCGTACGCAAACCTGCCGCGTGTAAACGACGGACAGCTTGCCGGCTCCACCGCAATGATCCGATAATCTTTTTCGCCGCGCAGCTTTTCGCCCATGAAGGGAGCGATGAGCCCGCCCAGGTTCGAGCCGCCGCCGGCGCACCCGATGATGATGTCAGGCTCGATGCCGTATTTTTGGCATGCCGTGTGCGCTTCTAATCCGATGATCGACTGGTGCAAAAGCACCTGGTTTAATACGCTGCCGAGTACATAACGATAGCCTTCCTGCGTGGTCGCCGCCTCCACTGCCTCGGAGATGGCGCAGCCCAAAGAGCCTGTGGTCCCGGGATGCTCGGCGTTGATCTTTTTGCCGATTTCGGTTTCCATCGACGGAGACGGTGTCACGCTTGCGCCGTAGGTCCGCATGACCTCGCGGCGGAACGGCTTTTGCTCATAAGAGACCTTGACCATGTAGACCTTTAAGTCCAGGTCGAAAAACGCGCAGGCCATGGAGAGCGCCGTGCCCCACTGGCCGGCTCCGGTTTCGGTGGTGACGCCTTTTAAGCCCTGCTCCTTGGCATAGTATGCCTGCGCGATCGCAGAGTTTAACTTGTGCGAGCCCGAGGTGTTATTTCCTTCAAACTTGTAATAGATTTTTGCCGGTGTGTCGAGCGCCTTCTCCAAAAAGGTTGCGTGGACCAAGGGCGCCGGACGGTACATCCGGTAAAAGTCCATGATCGGCTGCGGGATCGGCACGTCGCGCGTGTCGTTGTCCAGCTCCTGGCGGATCAGCTCATCACAAAAGATGGGCTGCATGTCCTCAAACTGCAACGGCTGCAAGGTTCCCGGATGGATGAGGGGCGCGGGCTTTTCCTTCATGTCCGCGCGCAGGTTGTACCAGGTCTTCGGGATCTCGTGCTCTTCCAAGTAGATCTTGTAGGGTGTGTTGTTGCTCATGGTTACCTCCTGTTCCGGCCGCATGACGCGGCACTGTTGCCGGACGGGATGGGTCTCGTAACAAAAAAGCGCCCGTCCCTACTCCAAGTTTCTGAAGGGACAAGAGCGCTTGCTCCTGCGGTGCCACCCATCTTGACGTTTGAAACGCCCGCTTTGTTCCGTACACACTGCGTTGTATCAGCTTCATACGGCGGATATTGATTACGGAGTTCCCGCTCCGTCTCACCTACTCGCTACTCGCTACTCGCTACGCTCGTAGCTCGATTGCGGCATTCCATATCGCTTTCAGCGATGGCCGCAATCGCATGGCTGTTATACTCTCTCGTACGCTGTCCCGCAGCAAGTGCGTGACAGCTGCCACTACTACAATCGCTTTCGGCTCGCCCTCGGAAGACCATTCATGCCGTATTGCCTGCCGCGCTTCCACCGTCCGCGGCTCTCTGTGAGGTAAGTGACGTCACTACTATTTCTTCGTCATCGGTTTCAACTGTATTTGATTAAAAACTAAAATATCATGGATTGAGACGGCTGTCAAATCATTTTCCGCCTCACCCCAAAAACTTCTTGATCGCTGCTTCGCTTTCCTTAGGAAGCAGCGATTTTAAGTGTTGAAAGAGCCGTTCGTAGGATTCCTTGGGGCTGCGCTTGTAGACCTTTCCCGAGAACTTCTTGCCAAAGAATACCTCCGGCGTTGTGTATTTGGCGACGCCCCATCCGTACGTGGCACCGTAGCGGTCCTGCAGGTAGACAAAGTCATCGGTGATGACATAGCCCTGCGCCTGCAGGCGGTTGATGATCGTGTCGAAGC
>JAFSRL010000200.1 GCA_017446125.1 Lachnospiraceae bacterium | reverse complement strand
CTGTCAAAGAAAAACTTCTCCGTGTAGCCGAAGAACCAGGTGGACGCACGCGGCGTCTCATGCCCCAAAATCTCCGTGGTTGCGTACAGCTTCAATCCGTGCTTCACGCAGTCCATCAAAAACAGCGAGTCCTCCCCATTGGAATAGGTCGCGCCCCCGCCAAAGAGATACGAAAAGGTGATGCCGCTTTCCTTAAGGCGTTTCGTTCTCGCGGCAATGCTGTACGCCGGGTATCGTCCGCAGTTTAAGCGCGTCACCCTGTGATAGGTTTCGTTGTAATAGGTTCTTCTGCCTTCCTGCGCGATGACGTTGAACAGCAGCATGTCCGCCTCGGGATGGGAGTCAAACGCCTTCGTCACGACAGCTTCGTACCCCTCTTCATAGACGATGTCCTCGTCCGAAAACAAAAGGTATTCCTTTGACGCCTCCCGCAGCGCCTTCGTTCGCGAACGCCCGACGCCCTGTTCCTTGGAATGAAACACACGCGCCGTGTGACCGTCGTGCGCAATCTCTTCGTACGCGTCCCTTCCGCACTGGTTCACCACCACCGCGTCTGACTGAAGGTGCATCGTTGCAAGCAGTTTTTCCACGTCCTGATTGACACAGGAAACCAACAGTTCCAGCCGCATACGCTTCTTCCTTACTTCAGCCGGTAATAGGCTCTCATAAACGCTTCTTCGGCATCCGTCAAAAGCATGCCCGCAACCGGAATGCCGGCGTTCTTCAATGCCGCAATGCACCGCTCCGTCAGGGTCGCTTCATCCTTTCCGGCACGCACACTCAGTAGCACGGCATCGCATCCGTTGAGCGCTGCCAGTGCATCCTGATCCGTTCCGGGTGTTTTCTTCGGAAGAATCCCCGGCGCATCACAGTCCGCCAACAGTGCGCCCAGGCAGTTTGTAACGCGCTCCGCCTCCGCAATGCCCGTTACATCCTGCGCCGCAACCACGCCCAGGGTTTGTGTGCCGTCATTCTTTAACGCGCACACCGCGTCGCGCAAGTCATTCCGCAGCAGTGCCGCCGTTTCGCCCGCCGCGTTCTCATTCTTCAACAACACACCGCGCACGGGAAGTCCGTAACGCTCCTGCGCCTCCTTTGGCGTAAAGACCGCATCCTGCAACAGCTCCTTTGCGGAGAGTAAGAACAGCCCAAGCAAGAGACCGATCACGCCGCCGGCAATCATTGCCACCGCCGTGCGGTCCGTATAGGTCACAATCTGCGCCACATCCTCGGCGCGGATTTCGATGGATTCAAATTCCTTGTGATTGTTTCCGAATGCAACGAGGGAAGCGTCCGTCGCCTCCATCACCGCGTTGCAGATGATGGGGTCATGGTTCGTAAAGGTGATGACCATGAGGCGGATGTCGGAGGGCAGGGTCGCATAAATCGTTTCCTTAATTTCCGAAGCGGAAATCACGCGGCTCCCCATGTCCATGGAATCGGATTCCTCCGCAATCGTGAACTGCCGCTCCTCCATGCCGGCGAGAATCCCGTCCAAGATTTCATCCGTCGTCACAAGGGTGCGCCAGGTATAGTCGTTGTAATAGGGGTACGCGTCCTGCGCCATCTCGGGCGAGAAGTTGATGTAGAGCTTACTCTCCGCGCGGTACATGCGGCCGGGGCCAAAGACGGTCGTCGCAAGAAAGTAAATCAACAACCCCGCAACCGCGCCGCACAAAAGACAAAGCAAGGGAAGCCATGCGCCCTTCTTCAACCGCAGCGCATAGCTGCGCAGATCCACCCGTTCCGATAAATGCTCATTCCGCATGGATGCGTTCTTCTCCTTCCCTGCGCTGTGCCGTGACCTGTGTCTTCTCAATTCCTTCCGTGCTCTCCGGCTGCAAAAGAATCTTCAGGGTCAGAAGCATCAGCTTCAAATCCAGCCAGATCGAATAATTTTCGATGTAAGTCAAATCCAGCTTCAGCTTGTCATACGGTGTCGTGTTGTATTTTCCGTACACCTGCGCGTAACCGGCAAGTCCCGCCTTGACGCGCATCCGGTATGCAAACTCCGGCATGGTCTCCAGATACTCCGCAATGATTTCCGGGCGCTCGGGCCTTGGGCCGATAAAGCTCATCTCACCCTTTAAAATATTGAAGAGCTGCGGCAGCTCATCGATCCGCACCCTGCGGATGAAGCGTCCCACACCGGTGATGCGTTCGTCGCCCACGGTGGAAAGGCGCGCAACGCCATCGGCCTCCGCGCCGACCTGCATACTGCGGAACTTGATGATATCAAATCCCTTTTGATGCATCGTGCAGCGCCGTTGTCTGTACAGAACGGGCCCGCCGTCCTGCAGCTTGATGGCAAGCGCGGTGATGAGCATGATGGGTGAGGTGACAATCGTCAACAAAAGCGCGCACACAACGTCAATCGTGCGTTTGAAAAAGCGCTGCGCAAATGTCATCGCGTATTCCCGCACCATTAAAACCGGCGTGTCCACTAAGTGCAACTGCTCCGCGCCCATTAAGAGCACGTCCGGAATCTTGGGCATGACGTAAACACGGATGGTGTTGTTGTAGCAGTATTTCAACAGCTCGTTGCGCTCTGCGGAGTGAATGTCCCAGAGCACCACGGCGCCGTAGTTGTTTAGGATTTCTTCCTTTACGCGGTCCATGCCCTCCGCAAGACGGATGCATTTTCTGACCGTGTACTTTTCTTTTCTCGACTTGAACTTTTCATAAATCTCATCGATGGGGCGCTCGCCGGAAATTAAGAGCAGCTCCCTGGGCGGGAAAACCTTGTGATAGATCGCGTTGGAAAAATACGTCCAGACAAACGAGATGACAAGCTGGATGATGAACACCTGCACCATGGGAAGCACCGGCACCGTCCAGTTGCGCATCAGGGAAATCTGGAAATAGGAAATGACGTCCGCCAAAATTAAGGAGAAGACCTGCGACAAAAACAAATCCGCCGCCTTCTGGTAACCGATTTTCAATGCGCCGTAGGTGTTTGAGAAAAACCACAACAGCACCAGGTAAATCAAAATGACCAGCACGTGACCGCGGAAGTAAAGCTTCAAGCCTTCGCCCAGAAGATATCCGTCGCGCGAAATACGCGGCATATTAACGATGGGGTAATACACGCGCAGCCAGAAAAACGCATAGACCGCCGTCTGTAACAGCACGCCGATCAGGCTCATCTGTAATGCCGCGATTCTTTTTACGGACTCCATCTGTTTCAATCAAATTCTCCTAAGCGTCGCCCTGACGGCCCAGCCGAAGAAACTGCAAAGCGCCTTCGGGAAGGAAAGCCCTTCGTGGCGGTACAGCCCCCAGATACGCTTCACCGCAGTCCACTTGTTGGACGAGAGGCTTTTTGCCGGTCTTCTGTATACCGTCAGTACGCGGTCAAGGCCGTACGCGCGGATGCCGTTTCGCAAAAGCTGCCACCACATCGCCGTGTCTTCGCTTTCGATGTCCGGCATGGTGAGCAACTGCGCCGGAATCATTTCCTTATCGAGCATCACGGTCGAGGTGAAGATGACCGTACGCGACAACGCTTTGTCGTAAGTTAACTCCTTCGGCGCACGCACGATTTTTCCCGTGCCCGCAGCCGCTTCATCCGCGAACTCGTACGAGGTGAACGTAAAGGCAGCCTGCTTCATTTCCATGAAGGTTCGCTGCAGGTGCAGCTTGTCCTTGTCCCAGAGATCGTCCGCATCCAAAAAGGCGATGTAGCGTCCCTTCGCCGCCGCGATTCCGGCATTGCGCGCCTTTGCCGCCGTGCCGCCCGTTTCCTCATCCAATACAATGAGGCGCGTCCTGTCGTTTCCGTTTCGTTCATCGATAAACGTCCGTATGACGTTCACCGAATCATCCGTGGAGCAGTCGTCCACAAGAATCAGTTCCCAGTCACTGTGCGTCTGGTCAAACACGCACGCCAGTGTCTGCGTGATGTAACGCGCCGCGTTATAAACCGGAATGACAATGCTGATCATTCCACACGGTCCTTCAGCAAATAGACCGGGCGCTTCTTGACCTCAAGATAGGTCTTGCTCAAATACTGTCCCAAAATCCCTAAGCAGAACAACTGCACGCCGCTCACCAAAAGGATGATACAGACAAGCGAAGGCCAGCCGCTGGTCGGGTCGCCGAAGATGGCCGCACGCACGATGATGACAATGATGAAGATGAACGCGAGCACGCAGAAGAGCACACCGATAAACGAGGCGATTGCCAAGGGCGTCGTCGAAAAGGCGATGATCCCGTCAATGGCATACACAAACAGCTTCCAGAACGACCATTTCGTCTCGCCCTTTTTGCGCTCGACGTTCGCAAACTCCAACCACTTGGTCTTGTAGCCCACCCAGGAAAAGATTCCCTTGCTGAAGCGGTTGTACTCGCCAATCTCCAAAACGGAATCCACAAAGCGCCGCGTCATGAGACGGAAGTCTCTTGCGCCGTCGACGATTTCCGTCCGGCTCATTTTGTTGATCAGGTGGTAAAAGCGTCTTGCGAAGAATGACCGGACGGGCGGCTCCCCCTTGCGGTTCACACGTCTGGTCGCGACGGAATCATACTCTCCCGTTTCGATAAAAGAAAACATCTCCGGCAACAGCGAGGGCGGGTCCTGTAAGTCCGCATCCATCGTTGCGACATAGTCCCCCTTTGCGTGCTGCAAGCCCGCAAAGATTGCCGCCTCCTTGCCGAAGTTGCGCGTAAAGCTCAACAGCTTAACTCTTTCGTCCTTGTTGTGCAGCTCCTCTACGATTGCGCAGGTAGCGTCCGTGCTTCCGTCGTCCACGTAAAGGATCTCGTATGCAATGCCCTTTTCCTGAAAGAAGGCGTCGTTCTTACGGAACTCCTCGTAGAAATCCCGTACATTCTCCTCCTCGTTATAGCATGGTACGATTGCGCTTAACAGTTTCATCACTCCTCCACTGCCTTAAATCCGTTTCCGGGATGCAACCAGTTTTCAAACCTGTCCCGCTTGTTCCCGATCAGCGTCACTTTGACCCGGTTCGGAGACACCAAAAGCATGTATCCGCCGCGGTCTCCCTCCACGGGTGCGTACAGGGTTTCTCCCCCGCCATCATGCTCCGCATAGAAATAAGGCTCTGTTTCAAAAACCGTGTACGGCTGTTGTTCCGTGAGCCATCGAACACTTGCACGCGGTATGTCATCTCTTATTAGCATAGCCGATTTATACAGGAAAAACAACAAAAACACCGCGACTGCGAATATATGTTTTGTTCGGTGTCCCACGTCCCATCTGTACAATGACCGAATCGTCACCACCGTTGTCAGGATGGCGGGCAGCCAAAGAATCATCTTCCCGTAGCGCACAAGCGGCGCGGACAGGAACCAGAAGAGGAACTGCGCGTACAGTACAATCAACAGGTGAGTCACTGTACCCGTCCCCTCTGACTCACGCCTCCTG
>JAFSRL010000199.1 GCA_017446125.1 Lachnospiraceae bacterium | reverse complement strand
TACAGCGCGTCATACGGCAAAAAGGCACAGGTTTTGAAAATCTGTTCGTATGCCGCAAAGTCCTTGTCGTTCATGGTGTTGGTGTGCACGACAAGGGTGACGGAATGTTCCTTCGAACCTTCCCCGCGCTCACGCTGCGCCCGCTCCACACTCTTTCTTCTGAGAAACGAAATGGGATAAAACACCATTCCCAGATAGCGGTACGCCCGCGTGCCGAAGCCGTCCGTCATCTTTGTAAAGCCGTTCTCCAGCAGCGCACGGATTGTGTTCTTGTCAAAGGTGTGGGAGGGCGCCATGAAGATGTCCGTCGTGATGCCGTGGGAAGAGAGAATCTCCTTCCCCTTCCGGATCATCTCCGCCTGCTCCTCGTACGGCCTGCCCGCAAATTCCGATTGCCGGTTCAACGGAAACAGCCCGGAAACGCTCGTTGTGTAAACGTGGGTCAGTCCGTGCATTGCCACCTGATAGCCCTGCATCTGCAGCTGCCGTATCATGGTCCAGAACCGCTCGCGGCGTGCCTTCTTGCTCATCTCGTCGCCGCCCGTGTAATCTAAGGACGGATCCTTCGGGTCCGGTACCACCCCCAAAAGCGGCTTGATGCCGTGCGCATCCATCAGACCGCTAAAGCGCCGGAATTTTTCCATGTTCATGTCCGGCGTGATGTCGTCCAAACGGATTGTGAGCTTCAGCCCGCCGTGTCCTTGCTTTGTACGGTTTTCCTTTTCCGGCATCATACCCCTTCGCCCGCGTGAATCCACTGGTACTTTAATTCCGCCATCGCCCAGTCGGTCTCCGTGTCGATGTCCTGCACTTCTGTTTCCATGAGTTCCATCGCTCGCAGCTTTCCGGAGAAGAGGTTGTCGTTTTGCAAAAGAAATTCTGTGCGGAACAAATAGAATTGCCCCGCATCGTGATAGAAGGGAACAAGGTCCTGCGACCTTGCGTCCTTAAACTCCGGATAGGCTATCGTAAGCGTATCATTCTCCATCATAAAGGCGCGCTGCGGCGGGTAAGAGAACCGCACAACGGGTAAGACAACGTCCGTCGCCATATCCTCTTCCATCAACTGCATCGCCTCGCGGATGCGCTCCCCCGTCAAAAGCGGCGCAGTGGGATAAATGCAGCAGGCAATGTCAAAGTGTTCGCCCTGTGCTTCAAACGTCGTTAAAACTTCCTTTAATACATCCGTTGTCGTCGCGAAATCATCCGACGTTTTTTCGCTGCGCATGAAGGGCACCTCCGCACCGTAACGCTTCGCGATGTCCGCGATGCCCATGTCATCCGTCGACACCATCACCCTGTCAAAAACGCGGGCTTTCAAGGCCGCGTCAATCGCGTACGCGATCACGGGCTTGCCGATAAAGTTTCTGATGTTCTTGTGCGGGATCCGCTTGGAACCGCCGCGTGCCGTGATGATTGCAATCGTGCTCACAAGATTTCCTCCATGTATGCGTCCATGATTTGTTCTCTGTCAAACTCACATTCCATCTTCCGCCTGGCGGCACGCCCCATCATCCTGCGCTCCGCGACCAGAAGCTTTAAGAATTTCTCCATTGCGTAAAACAGTGCGTCCTCATCCCTTGCGGGGAATAAAAAGCCCGTTACGGTATCCTCCACGATTTCCTTACAGCCCGGAATGTCACTGGCGAGCACGCATCTTGCGGTGGCGCTTGCCTCCATCAAAACGTTGCTCATTCCCTCGTGGTAGGAGGGCATCACGACCGCATCCGCCTTCGCGTAATGCGCGTGAATTTCCTTGTCGTAGGGCAGTCTGGTGAGGAGGTTGTCCTCTTCCGCCTGCCTGGCGAGCGCCGCAATCTCCTGCGCGTCCGCGCTGCTTTCATCCTCCATGTAGCCCACGCAGGTCAGGTGCGCACGCTCCGGGTACTCGTTTACGAGGCGTCGCAGTGCCCGCAAAAGCTCGATGCTGCCCTTTTCCTTCATCAGCCGCCCCACATAAAGAAACTGTGTCGTCTCCTGTGTGTGGCCGGGATAATCCTCCGGCATGTGGCGCTTCAAATCGACGCCACTGCCGTTCACAAGCTTTGTCTTGCCTGAGGGAATGGAAAAGCGCTCAAACACCGCGCGGTTGTTCGCGTTCTGGAAGAAGAGACATTTGCAGTCCTTTAAAGCCGTGCGGTACATAGCGGTGACGAGGCGCTGTAAGTGAGTCAGGGGGACGGGTACACAGACTCGTTTTTCTGAAAAATGAGTCAGTGTACCCGTCCCCTCTGACTCACTCTGAAACACACTCCCCAATCCCGTCACGGTTGCGATGTAGGGAATGCCCTCCTTCCGGCAGGCGTAGCCGCCGTAGATGTTGGGCTTGATCGTGTAGGTCAAAACGATGTCCGGTCTTTCTTTTTTCAAAAGCGCACGGTAGCCGCGGTATAGCTTCACATCCTCCACGGGATTCATGCCGCGGCGGTTCATGGGCGTGCGCACAACCTTCGCGCCCAGTGCCCTTAATTCCTTCACGGCATCCGCATCCGGCAGGGCGCACAACACCTCATACCCCGCGTCCTTAAGCCGCGTGATGAGACCGCCCCTGAAATCATATAACCCGCTTCCGGAATTTGCGAGAATCAGCGCCTTCTTTCCCATGTCTGTCAACCGTTCCCCCGCACCCTACTTGATGGAACGTGTTACCTGCACGAGGTCTTCTTCTTTTTTGATGCAGATCTCGTTGTACTTCATCATGTAAATGCCTTCTTTATAATTTCCGATGTCGACCGGATTCTGCTCCCCGCGCAGGTTGCGCAGCATGGACGATACCATGTTGACACCGCAGGCATACGCATGCGGGTAGCCGCCGCCAAACCTGGGATTGACCTCCGACACATACCAGGTCCCGTCCTGTTCAAAGAGGTCGATGTCCACGACGCCGCGGTAACCGGCATGCTCCACGAACCGCGCGATGATTTCAAATGCCTTCTCATCCTTCACGGAAACGGACTTGTCCGTCTCGCCGGCACGCATCTTAATCTTTTTCTTTAAGAAAATCTGCGTGCACTTTCCGGAGATGAGATCGATGTAGGCATCCGCGCCGTACTCCTGCCCCTCCATGAATTCCTGAATCATCAGGTCCTTATAAACATGGAAGAGGGTGGTGAGCTCCTCGTCCGAATGCACCTTGTTGATGTTTAGGGAGGCGCTGCCCTTGCGCGGCTTCACAAAAACCGGATAGTGCACCTCGCCCACCGAAAGCGCCTCATGGAACAAATCGATTGAAAGATAGCTCTTTGCGGTCGGGATGCCCAGCTTGACCAGCATCTCGTACATGTCGTACTTGTCCAGGCTCGCCTCGCACAGCTCATACGTCGAAACCACGGGAATCGCGCCGGCTCTTTCAAACCGCGTCCGTTCCTTCGCGATGAGGGAAAGCTCGGGGTCGATCAAGGAAATCATCGCATCGATTTCTTCCGCCTTGCAAATCTCTACAATCTTGTCGACGTAATCGTACGCCGTAATTTCCGGCACAAGGTACGCCTTGTCCGCCTCGTACAGTGCCGGCGCAACCGACGCGCAGTCCGTGACCACGACGCGCCCCTTGCCTGCCAGCTCCTGCTTGAAGGCCTCGATGATCTTATTGCGTGTTCCCGCGCTCAATATCAGAAGGTTCATTCATGCTCCTTTCAGTCGCATTCATGATTCCGACCGTCATTTCAATGCATTTCATGCGGACGGTCGGAACACTCGGCTGTTGTTCTCTTCCTTACGCAGGTAAACAGCATTGTGTTTACCTGCTGATTATCAGTTGGTTATTACTTCCGGGCTCCTTTCAGTCGCATTCAAACATTAATCATGTCATTCAGGTCATCGTAAAACAGCGGTGTTCCGCCGGTATGTAAAAACAGGATGTTCGCATTCCGGATGTCATGCTCCGTAAGATAGCGCAGCATCCCGTAAAATGCCTTGCCGGTGTAGGTGAGGTCCACGGGCAGCGATTCCTCCGTCATAAGCCGCCGCTGCAGCGCGCGCACCTCATCGTTTGTCTTTCCGTAACCGCCCAGCGTGTAGTCATCGACAAACGAAACCGCTTTTTCAAAGTCATCCGTTTTTCGGGCGCCGCCGAAGAATTCCCGCACGCTTTCCACAACCACTTCCTTCCCGCGCGGGTTTTCTCTTGCGATGCTGATTCCCAGAATCCTCGTCGCGTCCGCATTCGCATCCTTCGATAAGACTTCCCCGCACACAAGCCCCGCCTGTGTCGCGCCGGTGCCGGAGGCGTGCACGATTTTATCAAACGTAACTTGCAATCCTTCTTCCTGCGCCAAAATCTCACGGTACGCCTTCACGTATCCTTCCGTCCCGGGCTTGCCGTGTCCGCCGCCCGGAATGAAATACACGCGCGCACCGTTTTGCATCAACCGTTCTTTTTCGTTTTCGATTGTTTCCGCAACTGCGCTGACCGGCACGGTCTTCACCGTCGCGCCCGCGGCAAGCACCATGCGGCGGTTTGCGCTCACACGATGATTCTCATTCGATTCCGCCGCGATGATGTGACACTTCAACCCCATCGCGTGCGCCATCAGGGCAATCACGCGGCAGTGGTTGGAGCCCTCGCTTCCGTAGGTCATGATAACGTCAGGCGCTTGTTTGACAATCGCGTGATAAAACTCCGCCGCCTTACGGACCTTGTTGCCGCCGAAGGCAAAGGGTAAGAGATCGTCGCGCTTGACGTAGATCACATTGCCTGCATATTCCTGCCGAAGCCTCATCACGGGCGTTTCCGGCAGTGTTTGTTCAAACAAAGGAATCCGGTTCATCCTTCCTGCCCTTCCGTGTGACTGTTGCTGTTCTTTTGATTCATCTCCTGCCGGTACTTATCAAAATCCGGTACGTTCTGTTCCGCGCCGGAGCGAATTCCTTCCGATTGGAACACCTTCTTCACGGTCATCTGCAAAATCTTCATATCCAGCGCAAAGGAGCAATGCTTCACGTAGTACAAATCGTACTTGAAGCGCTCCTCCCACATGAGCGCGTTTCTGCCGTTCACCTGCGCCAGTCCCGTAAGCCCCGGTCGCACGTCGTGCCGGTGCCTCTCACGCGCCGTATAATACGGAAGATACGAAACCAGCAGGGGGCGCGGCCCGATGAAGCTCATATCCCCCTTTAAGATGTTGTAGAACTC
>JAFSRL010000198.1 GCA_017446125.1 Lachnospiraceae bacterium | reverse complement strand
TGAAGCAATGGCACAGACAGTGTTTAACCGCTATGAAAAGAAATACCTGTTACCCATGGATTTGTACATGATTCTGCGTAAGATGTTAAAGCCTTACATGGAAGAGGATCAGTACGGACTCCATACGATTTGCAACCTGTACTTCGATACGGACAACTACGACCTGATCCGTCGCTCCATCGAGAAACCGAAGTACAAAGAAAAGTTAAGAATCCGTTCCTACGGCGTCCCGCAAAAGGACTCGAGGGTGTACCTTGAAATCAAGAAAAAGTACCGCCGCGTCGTAAACAAGCGCCGGATCTCGTTACCGCTCATCGAAGCGTACGACTTCGTTGAAAACGGCGCAAGGCCGAAGACCCTGTTCTTCGACAAAGACACGGACAAGGAGAAGGCAGCGTTTGAAACGGAACAGATTGTGAAGGAGATTGACTTCTTCATCCACCGTTACAACCTGACCAGAGGCACCTTCTTAGCGTATGACAGGATTGCGCTCTTTGAAAAGAAAGGCGACTTCCGCGTGACCTTCGACCGCAACATCAGAAGCCGGACAAAGAACGCGAATCTCGTCTACGGGGACAAAGGAAAGCTTCTGTTACCGCCGGAGTATTGCCTGATGGAGACCAAGGTCATGGGCGCAACGCCCAAGTGGTTTTCGGAAATCCTAAGCGAGCTGTCGTTATACCCGACGTCCTTTTCGAAATACGGGAATGTATTCAAACAGGATGTCTTCGGCGCGGACTGCACGGAACAGTTGTTACACCGGTTTGAAAACTGGGAAGTTGTTTTGGAAGAAAAGAAAGGGGCTTGATTATGTTATTGGAAAGTGTATTTCACATTGAAACATTCAGTCTGACAAGCGTCGCCATGACGCTCGTCACGGGACTCATCTTAGGCATCGTCATTGCGCTGGTTTATAAGGCGAGCAATGTGCCGACGGGAAAGTTTGCGGTGATCTTAGCGGTATTACCGTTGCTGGTCACCTCGGTCATCATGATCGTGAACGGCTCCTTGGGCGCGTCGGTGGCGGTGTTGGGTGCCTTTGGCTTGGTCCGGTTCCGGTCCGCGACCGGAACAAGCGCGGAAATCGGTTACATCTTTTTTGCGATGGCCGCGGGACTTGCCGCAGGCATGGGATACTTAACGCTTGCGGTGATGGTTACGCTTCTTGTTGCGCTGACACTGCTCATTTTGGAAAAGATCGGCTTTGCGGAGCCCATCGTGGCGGACAAGATGTTGAAGATCACGATTCCGGAGAGTCTGAATTATACGGGACTGTTCGACGATCTGTTTAAGAGCTATACAAAGTACACGCACCTGGAAAGTGTCCGGACGACCGGCATGGGAACGCTCTATGAGCTGAGCTACCGCTTAAGGTTAAAGGATCCGAAGAAGGAAAAGGCCTTCATCGATGACTTAAGGTGCCGCAACGGCAACCTGGATGTCCTTTTGGGACAGGTTCAGACGGTTGTAAACCAATTATAATGTTATAAGCCGGTGATTCACCGGATTATATTCTCCCCCTGGCGGGTCATGCGTAAAACGACAACGATGCTTCCCCAAGCACACCCCTGCATGGCCCGCCATTTCTCCATGAATTATGAATCAGATGACAAAAGGGACGGTTCTGACATGTCACCTTGGAGTTCAGGTGACATTCAGAACCGTCCCTTTTGTCATCTTCTTAATCTACTTGATGCAGCCCGCGATCATCCAGCTTATACAACCCTCGCGGCGTGATGCGCAGGGCGGGGATGACGGGCAGGGCGAGGAAGGAGAGCGTGATGAAGGGATCGATGTCCTTGTCGACGCCCATCTGAATCGCCTTCTTTTTCATTTTCTGTAAGGATTTGTTGACGGAGGCAAAGCCCGCGTCACTCATCAAGCCCATGATGGGCAGAGGCAGGGTCTCGAAGACCTTGCCGTTTTCCACGATGACATAGCCGCCCTGTGTGCGGATGAGCTCATTGACCGCAATCGCCATGTCGCGGTCGTTGTCCCCGATGACGATGATGTTGTGCGAATCGTGGGAGACGCTCGATGCAATCGCGCCGCCCTTCACACCGTAGCCGGAAGCGATGCCCACACCAATCTTGCCGGAGTTCTTGTGGCGCTCCACGGCGGCAACCTTCGAGTAGCCGTCCGAAGGAAGGAAGTTTGCGCATTTCTTAAACGAGACCTCGAGATCGCTTGTGGTAATCTGTCCCTTCTGCAGCCCGATGACATGCGTCTTTGCGGTACGGATGGGAAGGACAAAATCCTTTTCGCTCACCTTATCAAGGTGCACCGTCTTCTTTAAGCGGGCGGGGCACTTGCGCACATAGGGCTTCATCTTCTGGTCCACCTTGACGCCCTTGTAGTAGACGTCAGAGACCTTCACCTTCTTCAAGTCATCCAGAATGACAAGGTCCGCCTGGTAGCCGGGGGAGATGGCACCCAAGTGCTTCAAGCCGTAGAGCTTTGCGGTGTTGATCGTCGCCATCTTGATTGCCTTGATGGGATCGAGTCCGAGCTTGATCGCAAGGCGCACATTATAGGAGATGTGTCCGTCGCGCAAAATGTCCTCGATGTGCTTGTCGTCCGTGCAGAAGGAGAAGTGCTCGGTGTCGAGCTTCTCTCGCACGATGCCCTTTACAATCGCTTCAACGTTTCTTGCGGCGCTGCCTTCGCGGATGTGCACGTGGATACCGCGCCGCACCTCCTCCAGCGCGTATTCAAAGGTCGTCGCCTCGTGGTCCGTATCGACGCCCGCCATCTTATAGGCGGAAAGCTCCATGTTGGGGAGATAGGGCGCATGCCCGTCGATGACGCGGTGTTCAAACAAATCAAGCTTCGCAAACATTCTTTGGTCCGCGTGGATGACCGCGGGGTCGTCCATCACTTCGCCAAGCCCCAGGATTCTGGGATTGCCCACATAGGGGTACATGTCGTTTGCCGCGAACAGACAGCCGTTGTCGTCAATCATGGTCGCCGGCACACAGGAGGGCATCATCACGAAGACGTTCGCGGGGGACTTCTCCGTCTGGTCTAAGATATAATTGATGCCGTCCGCACCCGAGACATTTGCCGCCTCATGCGGGTCGACGATGAAGGTGGTGGTCCCTGCCTTGACGGCGGTTGTGACGGTTTCGTTCGGGGAGACCATGCAGGACTCCAAGTGCAGGTGCGCGTCGATGAATCCGGGCGCCACATACTTACCGTTTAAGTCGATCTCTTTTTTGCCCCGGTAGCGCTTTGAAACGCCGGCGATAAGACCGTCCTTGATTGCAATGGAGCTCTTGACGATTTCGCCGGTGAAGACGTCGACAATCCTTGCGTTTCGCAGCACAAGGTCCGCCTTTGCCTTTCCTAACGTGACTTTGGATATCTTCTTGAACTCATCATACCGCATAGAATACCTCATTTTCTGTTTGAAACAGTTGGTCAAAGGGTTGCGTTTTAGATCAGTGATTGTCTATATTTTATCGAAAAATACCGAAAAAGGGAAGGGTTTTTACAAAATTCTCTAAAAATTTTTTTGATTTTCTCTGATAATAAAAAATTTAATTAGAATTCGATTGCGAAAACTGCCTGTCTATGGTATGCTGTTTATGGAATTTTAAGATTTCAAGACGGCGTTAGGGGGGTACCATGAGCCGCTTCATCCTGAAAGGAGACATCTTATATTCCGAAACGCCTTCGAAACTTTCCACCTGGAAGGATGGCGTTTTGATCGTCGAGGACGGTGTATCCAAGGGGGTTTTTCCCGAGGTACCCGCGTCTTTTGCAAATGCACCCATTCATGATTATACGGGACACCTCATCATTCCGGGTCTGATCGACCTGCATCTGCACGCGCCGCAGTACGCGTTTCGCGGCATGTGGATGGATGAGGAGCTCTTGGACTGGCTAAACAAACACACCTTCCCCATCGAAGCAAGATATAAGGAAGCGGCGTTCGCCGAAGAAGCCTACAAAATCTTCACGCAGGATTTAAGAAGGTCCGCGACGACGCGTGCCGTGATGTTCTCGACCATCCATAAGGAGGCAACCATCCGCCTGATGGAAGCGATGGAGGAAACGGGGCTTGTTTCCTACGTGGGCAAGGTCAACATGGACCGCCATTCTCCGGACATTTTGCGCGAGGAAAGTGCGCAGGCATCCGTGCAGGATACGATTGCCTGGCTTGACGAGGTGGCGGGACGCTTTCAGAATACGCATCCCATCATCACGCCCAGGTTTGTTCCTTCCTGTTCCGATGAATTGATGGAAGGGCTGGGAGCGATTGTAAAGGAACGGGGGCTTCCCGTGCAGTCCCATTTGTCGGAGAACTATTCGGAGATTGAGTGGGTGAAGCAGTTGAGTCCCGACAGCGCAAACTACGGCGACGCGTATGACCGATTCCATCTCTTCGGCAGCGAGGGAAAGGCAATCATGGCGCACTGCAATCATTCGCCGGATGAAGAAGTGCGCCTGATGAAGCGCCGCGGCACCTTTGTCGCGCACTGCCCGGATTCCAACGCGAACCTTGCCAGCGGCATCGCGCCCGTGCGCCGGTATCTTGACGAGGGCGTGCATGTGGGGCTGGGCACGGATGTGGCGGGCGGCGCAACCGTTTCCTTATTTACCACCATCCGCGAAGCGGTGCAGCACTCGAAGCTTCGGTGGCGGCTTGTGGACGGTGAGCTGCCGTGGCTGACCTTTGCGGAAGCATTCTTTTTGGCGACCGCCGGAGGAGGGGCGTTCTTTGGAAAGGTCGGTTCGTTTGCGGAAGGCTTTGCTGCGGACGCGCTGGTCTTAGACGAGCACGGCATCCCGACACCGTTGATGAAGGAGCTCACACCTCAGGAGCGCCTGGAGCGGTTTATTTACTTAGGTCATGAGGGGAGTGTTCTGCACAAGTACGTGCAGGGCGTGAAGCTCTTTTAAGTGCCTGCGCTTCCTGAGAGGAAAAACCGATAGAAACTTGACATTATAATATTCATTGACAAGAGGTTTTTTGGTTCGTTACGATTAATTTGTTTCATAATTATTTTTCAACCTGAGAGGAGGTACGTATGAAAAAGAAACTGATCAGTGGCATGCTCGCGGTTGTGTTCATGGCGGTCACGCTTGCGGGCTGCGGGGGCAATTCCGCAGGCGGAAATTCGGGCACCACAGGCGGCGGTACACAGGAGGCTTCTTCCGAAGGAGCGGCCGCAGGCGAGGCAACGGACGCGTCCGCCATCAAGGTGGGTGTTATCACCATCGGTGACGAGAACGAAGGGTACACCGAGGCGCATTTGAAGGGCATCAACGGCATGAAGGAGGCGCTGGGCCTTTCCGATGACCAGGTGCTGTTAAAGACGAACATCCCGGAGACCGAGGCGGCGTATGAGGCGGCAACGGACCTTGTGGACCAGGGCTGCAACATCATCTTCGCAAACAGCTTCGGACATGAGACCTACATGATGCAGGCGGCCGGGGAATTCCCGGAGGTCGAGTTCTGCCACGCGACGGGATACCAGGCAGCGTCAAGCGGTCTGACCAATTTCCACAACTATTTCACGGCAATCTATCAGTCCCGTTACGTCTCCGGTGTCGTTGCCGGAATGAAGCTGAACGAGATGATCGATAACGGCGACATCCTGCCGGAAGACGCGAAGATCGGTTACGTGGGCGCGTTCCCGTTCGCGGAAGTGATTTCCGGTTTCACATCGTTCTACCTGGGCGCACGCAGCGTCTGCCCGTCCGTTACCATGACCGTTAAGTATACCAACAGCTGGGCGGATCTGTCGCTGGAGAAGGAAGTCGCAAAGCAGCTCATTGCGGACGGCGCGGTCCTGATTTCGCAGCATGCGGACACCGTGGGTGCTCCCACGGGCTGCCAGGAAGAGGGCGTTCCGTGTGTCGGTTATAACATCTCCATGATTTCCGCGGCACCGGATCAGGCGCTGACAAGCGCGACCATGGACTGGTCGAAATACTACACCTATGCGGTGCAGTGTGTCATCGACGGCAACGCAATCGACGTGGACTGGGCGAAGGGATACCCGGAGGGCGTCAATCTGATTACCGAGCTGAATGAAGGCGTGGTTGCGGAAGGCACGAAGGAAAAGGTGGAAGAGATTGAAGCACAGCTCACCGCAGGCACATTCCATGTCTTTGATACCTCGACATTTACCGTGGGCGGCAAGAGCCTGGAGGATCTGATCACGGAAGGCGGCGACAACGAAAAGTATGCAGCCTATGTTTCCGACGGATACTTCCACGAGTCAGAGCTTGCCAGCGCACCGGCATTTGATCTGATCATCGACGGCATCGATTCACAGGTGGATTAAGTGGCTTCCGAAACAATTCTGGAATTAAAACATGTCACGAAACGTTTTGGCGAGGTCGTGGCGAACGACGGAGTGGATCTTTCCTTAAAACGCGGGGAGATCCTCTCCATCCTGGGCGAAAACGGCAGCGGCAAGACGACGTTAATGAACATCCTCTCCGGCATCTATTATCCGGATGACGGGGAGGTGTGCATTGACGGAAAAACGGTCAGTATCCGTTCCCCGCAGGACGCGTTTGATTTGGGGATCGGTATGGTGCACCAGCATTTTAAGCTGATCAAAATCATGACCGCCGCGGAAAACATCATTCTGGGCATGGAGGGCGAGGCGCGTCTTCATATGCAGCAGGTGGAGGAGAATGTCCGCAAGGTCGTGTCGGAATACGGATTTGATCTGAATCCGAAGGAAAAAATCTATAACATGTCCGTTTCGCAGAAGCAGACGGTGGAGATCGTCAAGGTTTTATACCGCGGCGCCCGGATTCTGATTCTGGATGAACCGACCGCGGTGCTGACACCGCAGGAAACGGAAAAACTGTTTGCCGTGATGCGCAACATGAAGGCGGCGGGAAAATCCATTATCATTATCACTCATAAATTGAATGAGGTGCTTGAGATTTCGGACCGGGTTTCTGTTCTGCGCAAGGGAAAGTACATCGGAACGGTGGATACAAAGGACGCGAGCGTCGACTCTTTGACGGAAATGATGGTCGGGGAGAAGGTGGAGCTGGATTTCGGAAGAGAAGATCCCGTTTCCCCGGAGAGGCGCATTGAGATGGAGCATGTCACCGTAACGGGTGCGGACGGAAGAAATGTCCTGACAGACATCTCGTTTACGGCGAACAGCGGAGAGATTTTAGGCATTGCGGGCATTTCCGGAAACGGACAAAAAGAGCTTTTGGAATCCATTGCGGGACTTCAGGTTTTGCAAAGCGGTGAAATCAATTACTACCCGCCGGATGCGGAAAAGACATCGCTTACGGGTAAGAGCGTCGAGGAGATCCGGAAAATGGGGATTTCTTTGTCCTTCGTTCCGGAAGACCGGCTCGGCATGGGGCTGGTGGGCAGCATGGATATGACCGACAACATGATGCTGCGCTCTTTCAGGAAGGGCAGGAGCTTTTTTGCAAACCGCAAGGATCCGAAGGACCTGGCGGAGCGGATCATAAAGCAGCTTGAGGTGGTTACGCCGGGAACCGCGACACCGGTCAGGCGTCTGTCCGGCGGCAATGTCCAGAAAGTTTTGGTGGGACGCGAGATCTCCATCTCCCCGCGGGTTCTGATGACCGCGTATCCCGTCCGCGGGCTGGACATTAATTCCTCCTACACCATCTACCACCTTTTAAACGAGCAGAAGAAAAACGGTGCGGCCGTAATCTGCGTCGGGGAGGATCTGGATGTTTTGATTGGTTTGTGTGACCGAATCCTTGTCCTTGCCGGCGGTCGCGTCAGCGGTATCGTGGACGCGCGTCATGTGACGAAGGAGGAGATCGGACTTTTGATGACGGGAATGTCTAAGGAGATGACAACCTCCAAAGAGGAGGTGACATCATGAGAACGGGATTTCACCTGACAAAACGCGATACCATTTCCCCGGGGAAGGCATGGGCCATCCGCCTGATTGCCGTATTGCTTTCTTTGGTTGTCTGCGGCCTTGTCATCATGGCAATCACAAAGGACAATCCGGTCCGTGTTTACGCGGCACTCATTGATGGCGCCATCGGGTCTAAGAACCGGTTCTGGAATACAATCCGGTCCATGATGCTGTTGCTTGTCGTCGCAAGCGGCTTAACCCCGGCGTTCAGAATGCGCTTCTGGAACATCGGTGCGGAGGGACAGATTCTTGTGGGCGGCGTCGCGGCGGCCGGGATGATGATTTATTTCGGGGGAAGTGTTCCGAATGCTGTTTTACTGTTTGCCATCCTCATAATCAGTGCCCTTGCCGGTATCATCTGGGGACTGATTCCCGCTTTTTTCAAGGCGGTGCTCAATACAAACGAAACGCTGTTTACGTTAATGCTCAATTACGTTGCGATTCAGTTGACGAACTTTGCCATCATTCTGTGGGAGACGCCAAAGGGATCCAATTCGGTGGGTGTCATCAACCAGGCATCCCGTGCGGGCTGGTTTCCCAGACTGTTCGGCGTGAACGACGCGATGATTGTCATTCTTGTGCTTGTGATTACGGCACTGGTTGCCGTTTATATGCGGTATTCCAAGCAGGGCTATGAGATTGCCGTTGTCGGTGAAAGTAAGGATACGGCGCGTTATGTCGGAATCAACGTCAGGAAGGTGATTATGCGTACAATGATGATTTCCGGCGGGATTTGCGGTATGGCAGGGGCCATCATCGTGTGCGGGGCCTCCCACACCATCTCCCTGGGCATCACGGGTGGGAGAGGATTCACCGCAATCATCGTTGCCTGGATGGCGCACTTCAACGCGTTTGCGATGGCGCTGGTTTCCGCCTTCCTTGCGTTCATGCAGCAGGGAGCCATTCAGATTGCGACGCAGTTTTCGTTGAATGAAAACGCCTCCGAAATCATCACCGGCATCATTCTGTTCTTCTTAATCGGATCGGAATTTTTCATCAACTATAAGCTGGAGCGAACGAAGGGAGGTGCGGCACAATGACGGCTGTCATCGCGTTCTTAAATGCGGCGATCGGACAGGCAATCGCGATTCTCTTCGGCGCGACCGGCGAGATTTTAACGGAGAAGAGCGGAAACCTGAATCTGGGGATTCCGGGCATCATGTACATGGGCGGCATTGCCGGTCTGATGGGCGCGTTCTTTTATGAAAACGGAATGAAAACCCCAACGGTGTTATAGGGGTCGTGATTGCGCTGTTGTGCGCCTTGATTGTCGCGGCCCTGGGCGGTCTGATCTACAGCTTTTTAACGAT
Organism: Lachnospiraceae bacterium; assembly: GCA_017446125.1. GTDB lineage: Bacteria > Bacillota > Clostridia > Lachnospirales > Lachnospiraceae > Butyrivibrio. The sequence goes on along the minus strand of JAFSRL010000198.1, from coordinate 6,327 downwards.
TTCCTTACGCGCGAACCAGAACGTTGTGGGGTTGTCGCTGACCACCTTCGGCGTCGGGTTCGGAAACTTTTTTGGCGGCTCGATTTCCAAGCTCGCCGGCGGTGTCGGACAGATTTCCGTACGGGTAACCGCGGGTGCGTTCCGTGTGGCACCGCCCGGACTTTCAAAGATACCGTTCATCGGTCCCGTGCTGTTTTCCCACGGCTTTATGACCTATCTGGCCATCGTAATCGCCGTGATTGTCACGTACTTTATCCGGCGCACCAGACAGGGACTGCATCTGATCGCGGTCGGAGAGGACCCTTCCACCGCGGATACTGCCGGGATTAATGTCAGCCGCTATAAGTATGCGGCAACCGTGACGGGGGCCGCAATCGCCGGGCTGGGCGGTCTGTACTTCGTCATGGAGTACTTAAACGGCACCTGGACCAACGGCAGCTTTGGCGACCGCGGCTGGCTTGCCATCGCTTTGGTCATTTTGGCGCTTTGGCAACCCACGAACGCAATCTGGGGGTCGTTACTCTTTGGCGGACTCTTTGTGCTCGATATTTACCTGCCGGGGTTAACGCGTGCCACGAAGGAGCTCGTCAAGGTTTCCCCGTACCTTGTGACGATTCTGGTGCTGATTATGACCAGTAAACGCAACAAACCGGAGAACCAGCCGCCCGAAAGTCTGGGCAGGGCGTTCTTCAGGGAGGAGCGTTGAACGGATAAAATCAATACAAGGAAAATGGAGGTGAATTCTTATGGAAAACTTGTTTAAACTCAAGGAGAACGGTACCGATGTACGTACCGAAATCCTGGCAGGCTTGACGACGTTCATGACGATGGCGTACATCATCGCCCTGAACCCGAACCTGCTGACCGGCTTTGCGGTGGGAACGCCGCTTTGGAACGGGGTCTTTTTAGCGACCTGTATCGCGTCCGCAATCGGTACGGCGTGCATGGCGTTTCTGGCAAACAAGCCGTTTGTCATGGCGCCCGGTATGGGTCTCAACAGCTTCTTTGCCGTGGTGGCGGGAAACATCGCGGCGATCCGCGGGGTCGCGTATGAGAACGCGTTCCAGGCGGGTCTTGTCATCATTTTGATTGAAGGTATCGTCTTCATCGTGCTTTCCGTCTTCAACATCAGAGAGAAGATCGTTGACGCGATTCCCTTGGGTGTTCGTTTGGGCATTGGTCCGGCGATCGGTTTGATGTTAATGAACATCGGTCTGGGTTCGAACGTGGGCATCTATGCCGCGGGCAACGAATTCCAATCGCCGTTTTATGTCATGCGCGACTTCTTCGGCGCGATGACGCCCTCCGTGCTGCAGGGCGGCATGGGCAACGAAGGCTATGTCCAGATGGTGGTCACGGTCGTTACGATGTTTGTGGGACTCTTCGTCATCATCCTTTTAGCAAAGAAGGGCATCAAGGCGGCAGTGCTTTTGGGCATGCTGGTCGCTTCCGTTTTATACTGGATCTGCGACGCAACGATCCTGGGACAGAATCCCTTCGCTTCCCTGGCAACGGCAAGCTTTGTTCCGCCCGTTGCGGACATGATGAGCACCACCTTCTTCAAGTTTGATTTTGCGGGTCTGTTTGATATCGGCATCTTCACCGCCGTGACCTTAATCATCACATTCTGCATGATCGATATGTTTGATACGATCGGAACGCTTGTGGGTACGGCATCCCGCGCGGGCATGGTCGACAAGGAAGGCAATATGCCCAACATGAAGGAAGCGCTGCTTTCCGACGCTGTGGGTACGGTCTGCGGTGCCTGCACCGGCACCTCGACGGTCACGACCTTCGTCGAGAGCGCATCCGGCGTCGAGGCTGGCGGACGCACCGGTCTGACCGCTTTGACGGCTGCGGTGGTCTTCTTAGCCTGTACCTTCATCGCACCCATCGCCGCAATTATTCCGGCGGCAGCAACATCGTCCGCACTGATTTATGTCGGTATCCTGATGCTGCAGGGCCTGCGCAATGTGGACTTTGAGGACATCGACCAGATTGTTCCGGTCTTCATCATGCTACTGGCAATGCCCATTTCCGGCTCCATCGGACACGGCATCGGTCTGGCAATGATCTGCTACACGGTCATCAAGGCGTTCTCCGGAAAGATGAAGGAAATCTCCGCACTGACCTGGATCATTTCCATTCTGTTCTTAATCAAGTTCTTTGTGGTCGTGTAATGCCGCGAAAGGAAATTTGTGGTAGACAAGGATAGGTAATAATGGTATTATAGCTTGGTGATCGGATGCGGTAAACTGCATCCGGTCATCAAGCTCATACCGGAAAAATGCTTGCATTTTTTCGGGAAGGAGGCATGACGGAGCGTGGCGAGAACCGAGCTTGTCGAGGTTCGAGCAATAGCGAAGTCTATGCCGACGTGGGGGCGTAGCTCAGTTGGGAGAGCACCACACTGGCAGTGTGGGGGTCATGGGTTCAAGTCCCACCGTCTCCAATTCATGATATAATTGAGGCATGAGAAAAATCAGCGTGAAAAACCTGTTTTTTCTGATTCTGACGGTTCTTGTTGTGGGCGCCGTTTTTTTTTGTGGCGCGGCTTCCCTTTGTAACCAATGAAATCGTTTGTCAACCTTTGTCAATTTATCAGACAATTCAATAAATTTTTTCAATTTTCTTGCAATTTACCATCAAATAATGTTATAATTTTTTCATCTTAAAAAAAGTGTCGCGTTATCTTATGAGGAGGTTTCAATGGCTGGTGAGTTTGCTTCTTTGGTTTATACCAATGATTCCTGTGTCGGTTGCAATAAGTGCATCAATGCGTGCTCCGCGATGGGCGCCTGTATTTCCGCGGAGCCCAAGGAGGACGGCACCTCCCGGATTGAGGTGGACGGTGTCAGGTGCATTGCCTGCGGCGCGTGCTTCGACGCCTGCGAGCACAATGCAAGAGAGTTCAACGATGACACCGAGCGATTCTTTGAGGACCTGAAAGCGGGGGTTCCCGTTTCCGTTCTCATTGCGCCGGCGTTTCTTGCAAACTACCCGAAGGAATACGAGAGTGTCCTGGGCGGCTTGAAGGCGTGCGGCGTGAAGCGCTTCATCTCGATTTCGTTCGGCGCGGACATCACGACCTGGGCGTACATCAAATACATTACGGAAAACAATTACTTGGGCGGCATCTCGCAGCCCTGCCCCGCGGTGGTGGGCTACATTGAGCGCTATATGCCGGAGCTCATTCCGCAGCTCTTCCCGGTGCAGTCGCCCATGATGTGCGGCGCCATCTACGCGAAAAAGGAAATGGGCGTCAAGGAACGTCTGGCGTTTATCTCGCCCTGCATCGCGAAGAAGATGGAAATCGACGATCCGAACAATCACGGCTACATCAGCTACAACGTGACCTTCGATCACTTGATGAAGTATGTGAAGGAGCACAACATTTCCGGTCCCGCCTGCACGGATGAAATCGAGTACGGCTTAGGCAGCATCTATCCCATGCCCGGCGGCTTGAAGGACAATGTCTACTGGCTGCTCGGTGAGAGCGTCTTTATCCGCCAGATCGAGGGCGAGAAGCGGATGTATCATTTCTTAAAGGAAAACCGCGACCGCATCCTGGGCAAGAAGACACCGTTCTTGTTCATCGACGCCTTAATCTGCGAAAGCGGCTGTATCTGCGGCACCGCAACCGACCCCAAGCTTTCGGAAACGGACGATGCGCTCTATAATCTCTTATACATCAGAGAGCGTGTGAAGAATGAAAAGAAGAAGGATGCCTGGTCGAAGAGGGCGACACCGGCGCAGCGTCTTGCGGCATTGAACAAGCAGTTCGCGAAGCTCAACTTAAGCGATTATTTGCGCAAGTATACCGACCGCTCGAAGGACTGCCCGATTGCGAAGCCCTCGAACGAGGAATTGAACCGCATCTTCTTATCGATGGATAAGATAACGGACGCGGACCGTTCGATCAATTGCTCGTGCTGCGGTTATGAGACCTGCACCGAGATGGCGACGGCAATCCACAACGGATTCAACCACAAGGAAAACTGTGTCCATTACTTAAAGCACAAGGTGGAAGAAGAGCGTGCGGCGGCAAACGCACTGGTCGAGCGCGAGAAGGGCCTTTTGGACGAGCAGCGCAATGCGCTTTTGGAAACCCTCTCCGGCGTGAACGAGCACTTTGAAACGCTTCGGCAAAACATCCGCGACATGGCGAACGGCAACAACGCGAACGCGGAAGAGTCGACCGGCATTTCGCACGATGTCGGAAACGTCGAGGAATTCTGCGAGACGCTGGATAAGTCGATGGAGGGCATCATCGCTTCCTTGGCGGAGCTTTCCGGCAACAACGACAAGGTCGTGAAGATTGCGACACAGACGAACCTTTTGGCGCTGAACGCGTCCATCGAGGCGGCGCGGGCAGGAGAAGCCGGAAAAGGCTTCGCGGTCGTTGCCAGCCAGATTAACGAGCTTGCGGCATCCTCAAGAGAAACCGCGGAGGGGTCAAGCGAGAACAACAAGGAGATTAAGACCGCGATTGACGGGATCGTGGAAGAGACGAAGAACCTCTTACAGATTGTTGCGGGCGTCAACACCAGAACGCAGAACTTGGCTGCCTCCTCACAACAGATTTCCGCTTCGACCTCGCTCATTCTTGATACGGTCGAGCAGGTCAGCAACGAGTTGAACGAGCTGGCGGCACAGTCAAAGAGCACCCTGGAGGAAACGGCGGTCGCAATCGAAGAATGACAACCTTACAATCCGTACAAATTGCAATGGAACTGTGGGCGGCGGTCTTTTGTGTGATCGCCGCTTTCAGCGTGTTTGTGACAAGACGCTATGATTTAAAGGCGGCGGATGCACTTCTTGGACTGTTGACCTTTGCGTTTCTTTTAAACATATCGGACGCCGGTGCGTACTACTTTCGCGGAAACACGTCGTCACTCGGGTATTTCATGGTGCGCATCACGAATTTTTTAACCTTTGCCTGCGCCTACGGGTTTTTGATCTTCGGCATCCGCTATTTCCACCACGCGGTCATCAAGCGCAACGGAGCGATCAACCGCCCTGCCCGCAGGTTCATGTTTTTGATTTCCGGCATCGGTTTCGCGCTCTTATTGTTGGCGCAGGTCGTTCCGTTTTATTACACCTTTGATGAACAAAACCGTTATTACCGCCTTCCGCTGTATCCGGTTTCAATGATTGCGCCGGGCGTGGTGATGATTTTACTGTTTGTCCTGGTCATCCGGAACCTGAACCGGTTTCAGACCCTGGAAAAGATCAGCTTTATTTTGTTCTCCCTTCTTCCGCTGGTTTCGGTCGTGCTGCAGGTCTTATTTTACGGCATTTCGATTTCCACCCTGACCAGTACGATTTCCATCTTCTTTTTCTTCGCGATGTATTTGTCGGAGTACGCGGACGAGATGGTGGAAAGAGAGCGCGAGATGACAAAGGAACGCTTAACGCTTTACCGCGCCCAGATTCAGCCGCATTTCATTTACAACGCCTTGACGACGCTTCGGTCTTTTCTGGCCGACGGCTCCGAGGCAAGAGAGCTGCTCGATCACTTCACCCGCTTTTTGCGCGGCAGTGCGGATTTGTTAACGGAAGCGGAGTGCATCCCTGCGGAGCGTGAATTCAAAATGGTGCAGGATTATCTCGCGGTGGAGGAGAGACGTTTCCGCGACCAGGTGCGGGTCGCGCTGGATTTGGAGGATACCGCGTTTCTTCTTCCGCCGTTTACGGTGCAGACGCTGGTCGAGAACGCCATTGCGCACGGAATCAGAAGACGAAAGGACGGAAAGGGCACGCTGACCTTAAACAGCAAAGAAGAGGACGGGTTCCACGTGATTGACGTCATCGATGACGGTGTGGGCTTTGATGTGGAGAAAGTAATGTCTGCGGAAAACAAATTCGACAAGGACGGGTACCGCCACACGGGTCTTGCGTTTTTGAAAATGCGCCTGGCGTACATGTGCGACGGAGAGCTCATTGTAGGTTCAAAACCCGGCAAGGGAAGTCATATCCGCGTAAAGATTCCGCATGTGGTAAAATAGTGAAATAAAGGAGATGGTCATGAAGGTATTAATTGTAGATGATGAAGCGGCGGTCGCCGAAGATCTGGCGACCGTATTAAAAAAGGTTCTTTCTTATGCGGTAATCAAATCCGCGTTCAGTGCTTCAACAGCGTTGCAGATGGTAAGGAAGGAAGCGTTTGATGTGGCGCTTTTGGACATCCGCATGCCGGACAAGGACGGTCTTGCGCTGGCGAAGGAGATTAAGGAGATTCGTCCCTTAATCAACATCATCATGGTGACGGCATATCCGGAATACGCGCTGGAAGCGCACAAGCTGTTTGTGAGCGGGTATCTGTTA
>JAFSRL010000197.1 GCA_017446125.1 Lachnospiraceae bacterium | reverse complement strand
GTGGGTGGATCTTGACTTAACGGATGCGGACGGCGACCTCTACACCTATTACGTGGTGGAGACGGGGGTACCGGACGGCTACGAATACGTGGGCATCACGCCCGGCGCGGAGGCGGATGGCGCAACGCTCATCTTCACCTGTAAGAATACGCCGGAAGACACCAAGGTTAAGGTCATCAAGAAGTGGGAAGGCATTACGGATGAAGAAAAGGATGTGTTGACCGCACGCGTTGAGCTGCACAGAAAGAACGCGGACGGTTCGACCACCATCATGCGCATCTTGAACGCGGACCGCACGGAGACAAGCTCCGGCATCATCCTGCGCGGTGACTATAATACGACGCGGGGCAACGAAGTCCGTGAGACCTTGTCGAACGCGAACAACTGGACCGTCATCTTCGAAGGCTTACCGAAGTATGAAGCGGACGGAAAGACGCTCATCGAGTATATCGTAAAGGAAGTGGGTGTTTCCAATGACTTTACGGTCGAGATTGCGCAGCCTGACATGACGCTCCTGGTTCCGACCGCCACGGTGACCAACACCAGGGAAGGCTCCTTAACGGTCATCAAGAAGTGGTTCAACGCGGACGGCACGGAGGAGTGGACGGAAACCTTACCGGGCGGCATTCTCGTGAAGCTTTCCGCAAAGCGTAACGGTGTGGATGTTTCCGACATCCAGTTGCAGCAGCTTTTGAACGGCCCCACACAGGTGGAGCTGAATGCGGCAAACGGCTGGACGTATACCTGGCCTTCGGTCCACAAGAACGGCATGGAATACTTCGTCACCGAGGTTTCCTTCGTCCGCGGCAATCAGGACAATTACGAGCGCATGGATGAAAACGGCAACTTCATCGCATGGGATACGCCGGTATCCGCAGCCTGGAACGAAGAGAAGAAGGCGTTTGAGGTTACGGTCTTTAATAAGAGAAAACCCGTTGAAGTCATCCTGATCAAGGAAGACAGCAAGGACAGCACGAAGAAGCTGGAAGGCGCTGCATTCCGTCTGTTTGACGAGACCGGCAGGGAAGTGAAAAACGCAAACGACCCGCAGGGTCTTTACAGAACGGATGCGGAGGGCAAGGTTGTCTTCGGCTCGCCCGCAGGAAAGCACCTGATGATTTCGCAGACGGGCAACATCCATCGCTACATGCTGATCGAGGAAGTCGCGCCGAAGGGCTACATCAACAACCAGGCGAAGATCAGCGTCACCTTCTACGTAAAGATGACGGACGGCAGCCCGCAGGTGGTCATCGAGAAGGGACAGGCGTGGGATAACGGAAACGGCGGCGTGATGGTATCTCAGGACCGCGCGCAGTGGATGGTGATTCGCATGAAGAATGAGGCGGTGACCTACACGCTTCCGGAGACCGGCGGCATGGGAACAGGCGGATATACAACAGCAGGGTTCATGCTCATGTGCATGGCTGCGCTGTTCTATATAGTAACCAATCAACGTTTTACGAAACAGTTCCACACAAACCGTTTTGTAAGAAAGAAGTAAGAAAGGAAAGGGAAGAGTAATGAAAAAGATGAGAAGATTCATCAGCAGCATGCTTGCTGCAATGATGGTGATGGGCCTTGCGCTTACCGCACAGGCTGCGACCATCACAATCGAGAACACCCAGACGCCGCCGTTAAAGTACGAGGCGTATCAGGTGATCAAGGGGGATGTGGTCACGGAGAACGGCAAAACCACGTTCGCAAATGTGGAATGGGGCAATGGCGTGAATGTCGCCGCGTTCCTTCCGGAGCTCAACAAGGTTGCGGGCTTCACCACAGTGACGGATGCGGAGAGCTTCGTCGAGGCGCTTGCCAAAGAGCAGAATGACACAAAGACCATGCAGCAGGTCGCTGCGGCGGTGTCGAAGGCACTGGGAACCGTTGCGGGCACCAGCACGCAGACGGCAAGCCCTTACACAATCAATGTCGCGGAATCCGGCTACTACTTTGTACAGGATGTGAGCGGCCTTGCGGCTGCAACGGGACGTGAGTCCAAGTACGCTTTGGTGGTTGTGGACGAGACCGCGAAGATTGCCGTCAAGACGGAAGTCCCGACCCAGGAAAAGAAGGTTGTGGAGAACCAGACCGCGAACTATGAGGCAACCGATGTTGAGAGAGAAACCTATGGCACGGGCTTCAACGATGTCGCGGACTACAACATCAACGATGTGGTTCCGTTCGAAATCATCTCCACCGTCCCGAACTTCAAGGGCGCGAAGACCTATTACTATGAGTTCGTCGACGCGATGGATGATGCGTTTACCTTTGACGCTTCAAGCGTAGAGGTTGCCATCCGCGACAAGAACGACATCGAAATCGTTAAGAGAGTTCTGGTAAACGGCACGGATTATACGTTAAATGTTCCGGCCTCCGACGGCAGCACCTTCAGCGTTGTCATCGATGACCTTGTAAAGACCCTGACGGAAGCGGAAATCGGCGAGAAGATCGTGGTCCGCTTCAAGGCGACCTTGAACGAGAAAGCAGTTGTGGGCCGCCCGGGCAACCGCAATAAGAGTAAGCTCCGCTACGGCAACAACCCGAAGGAGCAGGGCGAACCCACCAAGGAAACCCCTTGGGATGAAGTGGTTGTCTTTACCTACGAGTTGGACGCGAACAAGCACGACAACGAGAACGCACAGTTAAAGTTAAAGGATGCGGAATTCGTATTCTATCGTCCGGGCGCAAACAACACGAAGGAATATGTTGTGGTTGACGCTGCGAGCAAGGTGCAGAAGTGGGTCGCGATTCCGGACGCACCGGCAGGCACAACGGACTTAACGGCGTACTACCGCAACGCGGGCGCTTCCATCTTAACGTCTGACGCGAACGGTCTCTTTGGCGTGATCGGTCTTGACGAGGGCGTGTACTACTTAAAGGAAACCAAGGCGCCCACCGGCTACAACTTAATGAAGAACGAAGTCAAGGTTGAGATTATTGCGGACACGAACAACGGCCACAACGGCGCGAACAACGCGCTGAACGGCACGGTGCGTTCCATCGACGGCAGCACGCCGGCACACACACCGAACAATCCGGTCGGTATCGAAGGCGTAGACATCGCGAACGACAAGGGTGTTGAGCTTCCGGAGACCGGCGGCATCGGCACAACCATCTTCTATGTGATCGGTGCTGCGCTGATGATCGGCGCGGGCGTGGTACTGGTAACACGCAGAAGACTGAGCAAATAATCTTTGCTCACAGCGTGTGGAACTTTTAAAAGTTGATAGATCCTTTGGGGCGGCGCTCATCACCGCCGCCCCAAAGAAGACCCACACGGAACAGCCATCGCAACAGGGAAGACGGTACGTTTTTTTGAAAACGCGCGGCCTTCCGTGGTGCGGAAACGGGGAAGCACACTTTAGGAGCAGGACATGAAGAAACAGGAAACCTTTATCGTGGAAGTGACGAATACGGAGAACGCCACGTGGCAGGGACAAATCACCTGGGCGAACGAAAAACGCAGACAGTATTTCAGAAGCGCCCTGGAATTGCTCAGGCTCATGGATTCCGTATTGGAAGGCGGTACGGATAAGGAAGTCAAAGAAACCGATTTTGCGCGTGCGGAATCGATAGCATCATAAGCAAAGGGAGTTTACTTATGAGGATGAAGAAATTCAGGTTAAAACGACTGATTGCGACAGCGGTTGCGGCTGTCATCCTTTTGATGCCCGCGACGGCGCTGGCAAGCGGGGCCGCAATCGAGAACATCCCGAACAATTCGGTCACACTGCAATACCTTGACCGTCGCAACACCCCCATCAACGGGCTGCGCGTACGGATTTATCAGGTGGCGACAGCCTCCGGAACGGCGGATACGGGTGCGGCGAAGGGCTATACGCTTTCCTATACCCTGACTCCGGATTTCAGGCAATTCGAGGAGGGAACCGGCAGCACACCCGTTACCGGCTTTAGCGAAAAGCGTTTAAACGATGAGCTCATCATCCGCGACGGTGAGAGTGTCTCTTCCCGCCGTGCGAGATGGCAGGCGATTGCGGCCACACTGCGTCCGTATGCGCTCGCGGATCTTTGGCCCACGGATTTTCAGTATACATCGAACGGCCGCGTGACCTTCACGGGGCTGTATCCGGGGCTGTATCTTGTCATCGCGGATGAATATCCCGTCAAGGAAAACGACGCGGACTACCGTTACCGGTACCAGCCCACCTTTGTGGCGCTGCCGGGCTTTGAGAATGGT
>JAFSRL010000196.1 GCA_017446125.1 Lachnospiraceae bacterium | reverse complement strand
GCGTGTCGATTTCCAGATAGACAATCAAATAATCAAGTGTCGAAGCTTCCATAAGTCTATTATACACCCATTTCAGAACTTGAAAATAATTCCAATCACGGCGGCGAATGCCAAAAACACCACCGGGTGAATGTCCCATTTTTTCTGCGCAAGAAAGATGACGACACCCAGGGCAATCGCCGGCCATTTGATCGCTTCGATGGCGGTGGCGGCGGTGAGCTGTGTGCCCGTGTTTAAGAGCGCCACTCTTGCAACGTTTAAGCCCGCCGCGGTGATGAGGGCAATCGAGGCCGGGCGCAGCCCGTAAAACGCTCGGTTCACATATTCGTTCTCATGGAATTTGTCCAGAAAACGCGCAATGATTATAATCACGATGATGCAGGGCGTTGCAAGACCTAACGTGGCGCAGATCCCGCCCAAAACGCCTGCCGCCTGAAATCCCGCGTAGGTTGACATGTTGATGCCGATTGCGCCCGGCGTGCATTCACTGATGGCAATCATGTCCGCGACATCAGAACGCGAAAACCAGGTGGTCGTATGCGTCATTTCATATAAGAACGGCAGGGTTGCAAGACCGCCGCCCACGGAGAACAGGCCGGTCTTGAAGAATTCGTAGAAAAGTCGTAGTAGAGTTTGCAGCATAGTTATGACACCTCATCCACCGCAAGCGGTCCCCCTTCCCCTCGGAGGGGAAGGTATTTTTGTTACTTTTTTCGTGGTCCGAACATTACTCCAAACACTCCCGCCGCGATGACAAGCACGGCGGCCGGAATCTTAAAGGGCAGAAGCGACCCGAAGACCATCATCAAAAAGATGACAAGAAACAGCGCAAAGGAAAGCTTGTCGATGACGGACTTTTTCCAGAGCCGCAAAACCGCCTGCACAATCAGGACACAGACGCAGACCCTGATGCCCGCAAAGGCATGCTGCACAATCTCGTATTCCGCGAAGTTTTTCATAAAGGCGGCGATGATCAAAATGATGCAGATGGGGCCCGTGACAAAGCCGATGGTGGAGGCAAGGGCACCCGCAACACCTTTTTTCTTGTTGCCGATAAAGGTGGATACATTCAAGGCAATGATGCCCGGCGTGCACTGACCGATTGCAAAATAATCCGTCAGCTCATCCACCGTCGTCCAGCCGCGTTTGTTGACCAGATCTTTTTCCAGCAGCGGAAGCATTGCGTACCCGCCGCCGAAGTTGACGCAGCCGATTTTTAAGAACGCAAGATATAATTCCAGGATTTCTTTCATGAAAACGCCCCTCCGTATTGCATACAGTATAGCACATTTTACTTGCAAGGGGGCTTTATTTGTGCTATGATTGTAAAGCTGTTTCAATAAACACGCACGTCGACCGTTTTGGTGAGATACCACATAAGTAAGACGACGTGCGGACGCTTAACCAAAATGGGAGGTAAACTAAATGAGCGTAGTAACCATGAAGCAACTGCTGGAAGCAGGTGTTCACTTCGGGCATCAAACCCGTCGCTGGAACCCCAAAATGGCACCGTACATCTTTACGGAGCGCAACGGGATTCACATCATCGATCTTTCGAAATCTGTAGGCAAGGTAGACGAAGCGTATAAGGCTGTCTTTGAGATTGCGTCGCAGGGCGGCACGATTCTGTTTGTCGGCACGAAAAAGCAGGCACAGGACGCGGTCAAGAATGAGGCGGAGCGCTGCGGCATGTACTATGTGAACGAGAGATGGCTGGGCGGCATGCTCACGAACTTCAAGACGATTCAGTCCAGAATCGGCCGCTTGAAGGAAATCGAGCGCATGCGCGAGGACGGCACCTTCGATGTCTTACCGAAGAAGGAAGTCGCACAGTTGAACAAAGAGTACGACAAGTTAAACAGAAACTTGGGCGGCATCCGTGACATGAAGCGCATTCCGGACGCGATTTTCGTTGTGGACCCGAAGAAGGAACACATCTGCGTCAAGGAAGCGGAATCTTTGGGAATCACCCTGATCGGTATCGGCGATACGAACTGCGATCCGGAGGAGCTGGACTTCATCATCCCCGGCAACGACGACGCGATTCGCGCGGTCAAGCTCCTTGTGGGCAAGATGGCGGATGCGGTCATCGAAGCAAACCAGGGTGCGGAAGCGCTTGCGCCGCAGGCGGAAGCACAGGCCGCTGCGGAGGATGACGGCACGGTTGTGGAAGACATCGAACAGGTCGTGGAAGGATAAAGGAGGAGCAAGCACATGGCAAATATTACTGCTGCAATGGTAAAGGACCTGCGCGAGATGACCGGCGCGGGCATGATGGAATGTAAGAAGGCACTGACAGAGACCGACGGCGATATGGATGCCGCGGTAGAGGTTCTGCGTAAGAACGGTCAGGCGAAGATGGATAAGAAGGCGTCCCGCATCGCGGCGGAGGGCTTAACCCGCATCGCGGTGAAGGATGACAAGACGGCTGCGGTTGTTGAGGTCAATTCGGAGACGGACTTTGTCGCGGCAAACGAGAAGTTCCAGACCTTTGTCGAGGCGGTTGCCACACAGGCAGTCAACTCGGACGCGAAGGACATGGATGCCTTCCTTGCGGAAGCGTGGAATGCGGACACCTCGAAGACTGTGAATGACGCGCTGGTGGAGATTACTGCGGTCATTTCGGAGAAGATTTCCATCCGCCGCTTCGAGAAGGTTGTGAGCACAGACGGCATCGTGGTGCCTTATGTGCACGGCGGCGGCAGAATCGGTGTCATCGTCGAGGCTGCGACGGATGTCGTGAACGACAACATTAAGGAAGCGGTGAAGAACATCGCGATGCAGGTCGCGGCGCTCTACCCGAAGTATGTCGACATGAGCGAGATTTCCGAGGAATTCAAGGAGCACGAAAAGGAAATCCTTTTGGCGCAGGCAATGAAGGAAAACGAGGAGCTGCCGGAAGAAAAGCGCAAGTCCCAGGAAATCATCGAGAAGATGCTGATCGGACGCTTGAACAAGGAATTGAAGGAAATCTGCTTAAACGAGCAGGTTTACGTCAAGGCCGAGGACGGTAAGCAGACCGTTGCGAAGTACATCGAGCAGGTGGGCAAGGCCGAAGGCGCAAATCTTTCGATCAAACGTTTTGTCCGCTTTGAGACCGGCGAAGGCATCGAGAAGAAGGAAGAAAACTTCGCGGAAGAGGTCGCAAAACAGGCGGGAATGATGTAAGATTCAGCCTGAAACGCGAAGTAAGAAAGATGAATCAAAAAGCCTGAAAATTCAACGAATTTTCAGGCTTTTTTGGGCGATTTTTTGCTTTCCAAAGCAGCCGTTTTGCGGTAAAATAAGTAAAGTGAGTTTTATAAAATTCAATCGCACGTTTAGCGTTTGAACGCGGAGGGGTATGAGCAAAAAGAGGGAGCCGGTTGCAATCAAAGGCGTAAAAAACGGCATTGTCCTGCAGTTGGATGATGCGATGCCGTATACGGAGCTCAGGACGATCATTGCGGAGAAATTCTTTGATGCCGCATCGTTCCTTGGCGCGGAGAAGATTGGGCTTTCCATTGAGGGCAGAACCCTTTCGGAGGACGAAGAAGAGGATGTGTTGAACATCATCGATGCAAATACGGACGTCACGGTTGTCTGTGTGCTGCACGAGGATGCGGAAAAAGAAGAGGACATGGTGCGCTACATCGGCGTCGTGGATCCGGCAACCGCGTTTGCGCATCGCTCGAAGGAACTGACGAACCAGGAAAAGTTCTACGAGTATCAGCTTGAAAATAAAAAGAAGCGCCTGGAAATCCAGAAGGTGGAGCTGGGCGAAATCAAGAAGCAGCTTGGCTGCGGTGTGGCAAGAGTCCACCAGCGCTCCGTTAAGGCGACGGAGACCATCTTCTCCGAACACGGCATTGTGATTTTCGGAAACGTGGAGCCGGGCGGCTGCGTCAAGGCGGCGGGCAGCGTCATCGTCTTAGGTGCTTTGATGGGAAAGGTCGCGGTCGGAACAACGGGCGACACCTCCGCAATCGTGGTGGCTTTGGATTTCTTCCCGGAAGAGATTCAGATTGCGGACCGGATTGAGAACTACGCGGGCGAACACAATATTTTCAAGAAGCACGCGTTTAAGAGAAACCGCGCGAAGGAACGCAAGAATGTGGAAGTGGCGTACCTTTCGGGAAAGAAGATTATACGCACAACGTATTCGGCTTCGCTGTTTGCGCAGGATGATGAGGAAGACGAATACGAGGATTCATAACGACGGCAAGAGGTAGGAGAATGGCAACGGAAGCGAATGAACAATATGGCAGCATTATGTTGGGGAGTCAGTTGTGCTTCCCGCTTTACGCATGCTCGAAGGAAATTATCAGAAAGTACAAACCGTATCTGGATAAACTGGATTTAACCTATACGCAGTACATCACCATGATGGTCATGTGGGAGAAGCAGAAGGTGAATGTGAAGATGCTGGGGCAGTCACTCTTTCTTGACTCCGGCACCTTGACCCCGGTTTTGAAAAAGCTTGAGTCAAAGGGCTACATCCGCAGGGAGCGTTCCGTGCAGGATGAGAGAAACTTAGAAGTGACCATCACGGACAAGGGAATGGCACTGCGTGAGGAGGCGGTATTGATTCCGCCGCACATCAAGGGATGTGTCGATCTCGAGGAAAAGGATTTTGCGGAGCTGTACCGGTTATTGTATCTGGTACTCAATCACATCAACACGGAAGAAGAAGTCAGCGCATGAAGATTACAAGAATCGATCACCAGACGGTGAATTGCATTATTACACAGGAAGACCTGGACGAACAGGGCGTCATCTTAAACGACCTTCTGACAAAGAAGGAGAACGCGATTGGATTTCTGAAGGAAATCTTAACGCGGGTATCGGAGGAGGTCGGTTATCATCCGCAGGGCAACATGACGACCATGCAGGCGTTCATGCTTTCGGACGGTTCCATCTCCCTGACCATTTCGGAGAACCCCGCCGGCAACCTGCGTGAAGCGCTTGAAATGATTACGTCACGCTTGGGCGTCAAGATTCCGGAGCGCATCTTAAAAGAAATCGGCGATGCGCCGGAGGAAGAACGCTTGGAGCGCTTAAAGGAATTCGTCGAGAACTTCAAAGACTTTACGGAGATGTTTAAGCAGATGATTGACAACCAGTCGCAGCACGCGTCGCAGGAGCTTCCCGCCATCGGGAAGGGTGAGCGCCGGAAGAGAGCGCTTCTTGACGATGACAAGCGTCTCTTGTTCCACGAGTATGTCTTCGCATTTGATTCCATGCAGGAAGTCATCCGCTATGCCGGAAAGATTCCGGAGAGCGTGAAGGTGCAAAGCGCTTTGTACTCGGATGACAAGGGACATTACCGCCTCATCTTAACCCTGGGTGAAGAGGAGGAGATGGTCTTTGCCTCCATGTTCACCATCGGGTACGAGTACGGGCATTACATCACGACCAATCACAGACAGATTATGCACATGAAAGAGCACATGAGCTGTGTAATCGCGGAGGATGCGATCAGGAAGCTTAGTGCGGTCTATGCAGGATAATCAGGCGTTAAGAATCAATAAATATCTGGCATCATGCGGCATCTGCTCCAGACGGGAAGCGGATGTCCTTTTGCTGAGCGGACGCGTGCGCATGAACGGCGAGGTCGTCCCCTCCGGCGCGAAGGTGACCTGGCACGATCTCGTGACGGTGGACGGTGTGCCGGTGCGCCCCATGCAGTCACGGATTCTGGTTGCCTACAACAAGCCCAAGGGCACCACCTGCACGACGAGAGACGTCCATGCGGACCGGACCGTGTACGAGGATGTGCAAGTATTTGTCAACGACAGACCCATCCGGCTTTCTTATGCCGGGCGCCTGGACAGGGACTCCGAGGGCCTCATCCTGTTCACCAACGACGGTGATTTGATCGATAAGATCACGCGCGGAAAATTCAAACAGGAAAAAGAATACCTCGTTGCCGTCGCAAAGCACAAGGACGACAACGCACCCTTACAGGAAAAGATTGCGAAGCTTCAGGGAGGTGTTTTCCTGCGGGAGCTGAACCTCACCACGAGACCGGCGGATGTCAGCGAGCTGATTGGTGACGCTGCGGACGCATTTATGAAGGAAATCGGACAGGAAGTCAGACAGGTGCGTGTGAACGATGGTGTGCCTTTGCGTGCGCCGAAGAAAAAGACAGACCCTACACAGGATGTGCATGTGCTGCGCATCGTCTTAACGCAGGGACTCAACCGGCAGATCCGCAGGATGTGCGAGGTGGTGGGGCTTAAGGTCTTACGGCTACAGCGCGTGAGGGTCATGAACGTGGAGTTGAACGACTTATCCCCCGGTGCGTGGCGTTACCTGACGGAGGAGGAAACGGAAGGCTTGTTAAAGCTGATCGAGGGTTAAACAAATCAGGAATTCTTTGGAGCGGAAGATGGATAGGGAAGTACCCGTAAACGAATACCGTGCGCTGGTTGATGAAATCCGGCATCACATGAAGTTATATTACGACGAGGATACGCCGGAGATTTCCGATGCGGAATACGACGCGCTCATGCGCCGTTTAAAGCAGATGGAGAAGGAGTTTCCGGAGCTCGTCACGAAGGATTCCCCGACGCAGGTGGTGGGCGCGAGCACAAAACGCGAGGCCGGCGTCATCGTCACCCACAACGTTCCCATGCTCTCCATCGAGGATGTCTTCACAAAGGAAGCGGTGTGTGACTGGATTGATGAAGTGAAGGCACTGCATCCGGACGCGACGTTTGCCGTGGAGCAGAAGATTGACGGGCTTTCCATGACACTTCGGTATGAAAACGGCGATCTTGTCCTTGCGGAGACCAGAGGCGACGGGCTGCAGGGCGAGGACGTGACCGCGAATGCGCTTGTGATTCTGGATGTCGTCAAAAAGCTGAAGCAGTCTTATCCTTATCTGGAGGTGCGCGGGGAAGTCTATATGCGCCATGAGGATTTTTTGAAAACCAATGAACGTCAGGAGGCGGCCGGGAAAAAGATTTTTGCGAATCCCAGAAACTGCGCCGCGGGGACACTCAGACAGCTTGACGCAAGGATGGTGAAGGAACGCGGGCTTTCGTTGTTTGTGTTCAATGTCCAGGATGCTTCGGACAATGAAAAGGAATTGTTCATGCGCTCCCATACAGAGGGGCTTTCGCTGTTAAAGGAAGAGGGAATGCCGGTGGCGCCTTCCTATTTGTGCAGTACGAAGGAAGAAGTGCTTTCGGCAATCGACGCAATCGGCGAAGCGAGATCAGACCTTGCGTATGACATCGACGGTGCGGTGGTCAAGATTGACCGGATTGCATACCGCGAGGATTTCCCTGCCGGCAGCAAGTACAGCGCCGGACACATCGCGTATAAGTATCCGCCGGAGGAAAAAGAGGCGGTTATCGAATCCGTTGAATTGAGCGTGGGCATGACGGGGCGCATCAATCCGACCGCAATCTTTACGCCGATTCGGTTAAACGGCACGACGGTATCACGCGCGACGCTGCACAACCAGGATTTCATCAATGAGCTGGGAATCGGCATCGGCTCAACGGTGCTTGTTTACAAATCCGGAGAGATCATCCCTAAGATCCGTGCGGTCGTCAAAGAAAAGACACCCGCGGACATTAAGCCCTACCGTCTGCCGGACACCTGTCCCGTTTGCGGCGCAAAGGTGGTCAAGGGCAGGGGGAGTTTGGACGGTTCCGCAGACGCCGCGGACATGTATTGCTCGAACGATGATTGTCCCGCGAAGTTGGAGCGGCGCATCATCAATTTCGTCGGCCGCGATGCGATGGACATGAAGGGCTTTGGTGAGGAGTACATCAAGGTCTTAATTGCGGAAGGCTATTTGAAGGACATCGCGGACCTCTATGCGTTGAAGGACCACCGTGACGCGCTTGTGGAGAAGGGCCTGATCGGGAAGGAAGTGAATACGGACAAGCTTTTGCAGGTGATTGAGGAGAGTAAGAAAAACGATCTCTGGCGCCTTTTGGCGGGGCTTTCCGTTCCGAATGTCGGAAAGACGAGCGCAAGGACGCTCATGCGGCACTTCAAATCCTTCGATGCCCTTATGAATGCTTCGGTTGAGGAGCTGTTGGAGGTAGAGGACATCGGTGACATCACCGCGCAGGGGATTGCGGATTATTTTGCGCTTAGCGCACATCAGGAGATGATGGCGCGGCTGAAGGCTGCCGGGGTGAACCTGGGGGATGAAAAGTGTGTCAGGGGGACGGGTGAGTCAAGCGGGACGGGTACACTGACTCATTTGAAAGACAGCTCTGATTTACAGGAATCAGGAATGAGTCAGTGTACCCGTCCCCATGACTCACTGTTTTCAGGCCGCACCTACGTCGTCACCGGCGACTTGCAGCACTTCAAAAACCGCGATGCCCTCATCGATTACATTGAGGAACGCGGCGGGAAGGTTGCGGGCAGTGTTTCGAAAAAGACGTACGCGCTCATCAACAATGATGTGACCTCAACCTCCGGCAAGAATAAAAAAGCAAAAGAATTAGGCATCCCCATCATTACGGAAGAAGCCGTTTTACAAGAGGGAGATGCCTGAAGATTCTTTGATTCTGTTTTCAAAATAAGGTCAGTTGGTGATGACCGTCTCCGTTTCCTTGTCGAAAACGTGAATCTTGTCCGCGTCAAAGGTGACCTTTACGGTGTCGCCCGGATGCAGGCTGGTGGAAGGCTCCATCCGTGCCGTGACGGGTTTGCCCGCTAAGTCGAAGTATAAGAAGACCTCCGCACCGAGCAACTCATACACCTTGACGGTGGAGGTGAAGGCGGGCCTGCCGGCAGAAGAGGAAGATGCCGCATCATCAATGTCTTCCGGACGAATGCCCAGTATCACGTTCTTTCCTTCGTAGCCGCCGTCCAGCAATGCCTTTGACTTTTCACCGTTTAAGGCAACCTCCGTATCCGCGACCTTTAGCTTTGCGGTATTACCGTCGCGTAAAACAACAGCATCTAAGAAGTTCATCTGGGGCGAACCCATAAATCCCGCGACAAAGAGGTTTGCAGGCTTTTCGTACAAATTCTGCGGCGAATCAATCTGCTGCACCACGCCGTCCTTCATGACGACGATACGGGTTCCCAGGGTCATGGCCTCCGTCTGGTCATGCGTGACATAAATGAAGGTGGTGCCAAGCCGCTGATGCAGGGATGCGATTTCCGTACGCATCTGGACACGCAGCTTTGCGTCAAGGTTGGAAAGCGGTTCGTCCATCAAGAAGACCTTCGGATTCCGCACGATGGCACGTCCCATGGCAACACGCTGGCGCTGACCGCCGGAGAGCGCCTTCGGCTTGCGGTCCAAGAGCTTCTCCAAATCAAGAATACGTGCCGCGTCATGCACCTTTTTGTCGATTTCCTCTCTGGGTTCTTTCTTTAACTTCAGGCTGAACGCCATGTTGTTATAGACCGTCATGTGCGGGTAGAGTGCGTAGTTCTGGAACACCATGGCAATGTCGCGGTCCTTCGGTGCGACATCGTTCATGAGCTTCCCGTCGATGTAAAGCTCTCCGGAGCTGATATCCTCCAGACCTGCAATCATGCGCAGGGTGGTGGATTTACCGCATCCGGACGGGCCGACAAAGATGATGAATTCCTTGTCTTCAATCTCGAGATTAAAATCCTTCACGGCCTCAAAACCGTTCGGATAAACCTTTGTGATGCCTTTCAAACTCAAACTGGACATATGTTTCCCCTCCTGATTTCACATATTCCTTAATGTAATAATCTTAATCTGTGGGGCGGATTTCGTCAAGGACAGGAACCTGCGTTTTGTGGTATAATCGGTAAGTTAGCATATAGAAACGCGCTGCGGTGCCTGATTTGTAAAGCAAGTCGGGAGAATAGGGAAGCTTGGTGTAATTCCAACACGAACCCGTCACCGTGATAGGGAGCAAGCGGTTAAAAGATGTCACTGGGGAGACCCCCGGGAAGGCGCCGCAAGCTGTGATCTTAAGTCGGGAGACCTGCCGGGGCGTAAGGTACGTGGTATCCACGGGAAACTGGAGGTACGAAAGTATGAAGAAACATGTCGTATGCATGTTGCTGACGGCAGCATGCGCAATTGTCTTAACGGCCTGCGGCGGCGGAACCAATACGCAGCAGCCGGCCACACAGGAGACGACGGAAGCGGAAGCAACCGAAGAGACAACGGAAGCAGAAGCGCCTGCCGGGGCGGCTGACGTAGAGGTGATCATCTCGATGGCGCCCTCTGTCACACACATCCTGATCGACTTAGGTCTGGCGGACAAGATTGTCGCGGTCGATTCTTATTCACAGATGACGTACGGTGAGTATTTCGCTGCGGACATCCCTGTTTTTGACATGATGAATCCGGACAATGAAGCGCTGGTCGCGATGGCGCCCGATGTCATCTTCACGACCGGCATGAGCGCCGCGGGCGGGACGGATGTCTTTGCCTCGGTGCGCGAAGCAGGCACGAACATCATCGATATCGAGAGCGAGCACACGATCGATGAGATCATGGCCAACCTTCAGATGATCGGCGACAGCGTCGGAAAGGGCGCGGAGGCCAAAGAATTCGTTGACGAAATGCGCGCTTCGGTGGAAGAACTGAAAGCGATCGGCGAATCGATTCCCGAGGAAGAACGGAAGACGGTCTTTTACGAATTCTCGACACCGACACCGGACTTCCCGCAGATCTATACCTGCGGCAAAAACACCTATATCAGTGAGATGCTCTCCGTGATTGGTGCGGTGAACATCGGTGATGAGCACGCGGAGGACTGGATCACCTATTCCGAGGAGGAAGCGGTTGCCGCCAATCCCGATGTCATCATGACGACGGACAACTATACACCGGATGTTATCAATGTGATCCTGACCATGGAGGGATGGGAGAATGTTGCGGCGGTGCAAAACAAGGAAGTCTATCTGCCCGATCCCGATACGGTCAACCAGCCAAACCATCACATCGTTTCTGCGATGATCGAGATGGGACAGATGCTGTATCCCGACTATTACGCGGATGTGGTCGATCCCTTTGAGGAGGCTTTGGACAACGCCGCATGAATAAGGCGGCCACGAAAATGACGCTCACCATCCTCATCAGTCTGCTCGTGCTGGCAGTCTGCATGGGGCTGGGGAGCGTTCAGATTTCCGGAATCGCCTT
>JAFSRL010000195.1 GCA_017446125.1 Lachnospiraceae bacterium | reverse complement strand
TCATCATCCTGATACGCGGGCTGCGAAGGCTGTGTGGGCTGCGTGGGTGCCACCGGTGTCGTGACGGCAGGCGTTGAAGGCGCGGGGGTCGGTGTTGTGGGCGTCGTCACCGCAGGCGTTGAAGGTGCAGTCGCCGCAGGTGTCGACGGCGTTGAAGTCGCCGCAACCGCAGGAGTCTCGGGTGTCGAAGGACTTGTCACCGCAGGTGCCGTTTCTTCCATATCCGAAGCAAGAATCGCGCCCGTCAAGGCATCGATTTCGTAATCATATTCCTTATTTCCGACATAAAACTCGATATCATATATCACGCGTCCGTCGTCGCGTTCCAATTTTGCCTTTGTATACTGCACGTTCGACAGATGCGCCACGTTCGCGTGCGCGGCGGCGGCCAGCTTCGCGTCATCGACATTGATGTAGGTCGTTGCGGCTTCGGGTGCCGGCTGCGTGGAAGCACCTGTTCCTGCCGCGCTTGAAGTTGTTGCGGCCGCGGCGCTTTCCGTGGTCGTTGCAGCGGCCGCCGTTTCCACTGCCGGCGTATAGCCCGGGATTGCTTTGCTCTCCCGCGCCAGGATCATGCCGTCAGAAGCCTTGACATTGTAATCGTATTTCACGCCGTTCGCGATGAATTCCACGTCATACACGAAGATGCCGTTTTCGAAATCAAACCGCGTCAGGACCCAGCTGACATCATCCGGTAACACACCGGCATCGATGTAAGCGAAATTCTGCGCCGCTTCTTTGCCGATTGCGTTGTTCTCCGCGATTTTGCTCGCGGCATAGGCACCGCCCGTTCCAATCGATGCGATTACGGCGATGAGGACTGCAATTAAGAGCTTTTTTCCTTTCTTTGTCATACCGTTTACTCCGTCATTCAAATCCTGCTTCCCCTCTGTAACCATCCTATCCGAATAACATTAGAGTTTTCTTAGAATCAAATCCCCGCAAAAATCACCGCAAAGGTGCTGCCTTCGCCTTCTTTGCTGGTCACCTCCAGCGTCGCGTTATGCAGCTCCGCAATCTTTTTCACCATGGAAAGTCCCAGTCCGTTGCCCTTGGTGGCACGCGAGGAATCCGCCCGGTAAAAGCGGTCGAAGATGTGCTCCAAATCCTGTTCGCTGATACCCACACCGTTGTCCGCGACGCTTAAGCGGATCTTCGGCGCTTTTCCGCGCACGGTCTCCTCCGTATGCGGAAGCGCCTTGAGCGTCACAACAATCGTACCGTTCTCCTTCCCGTAACGGTAGGCATTGCTGATCAGGTTCTGGATGAGGCGGGTTAAGAGTACCTGGTTGCCGTTGATGTGAAGGTCCTCCTCCACGTCCTGCGTTAAGGTGATGTCGTTCTCGCGCAAAAGCGCCATGTCGAGCGCAATGTTGTTCACCAGGTGGGACAGGTCAAGATCTGTCAAGGGATAGTTCTGCTTGCGCTGCTCCATGCGGGTGTAGTCGAGCATGTCATTAATGAGCGCGTTCATGCGCCCCGCCTGCCGTCTGATGACGCGCAGCGCATCGCGGTATTCCCCGTCCGTGCGGTCCTTGGAGAGCGTCAGCTCCACCTGCGCCATAATGACGGACATGGGTGTGCGCAGCTCGTGCGAGGCGTCTGACGTAAACCGCTGTTCGGCGGCAAACGACGCTTCAATCTCGTCCAGCATTCCGTTGAAGGCGCCCGCCAGGTCATGCAGCTCGCCCTCGCCCTTCCCCGCATCGATGCGGCGTGTTAAGTCGCTTCCCTGTGCTATCTCGACCGCGGTCCTCTCCATGGTTCTGATGGGATGCAGCATGCGTCCGGTCACGAAATAGCCGCCCGTTAAGGCAAGCAGAAAAAAGAGCGGCAGAACAAACAGCAGCATGCGTGTAATGTCGGAAATCTGGCGCACGCTCTCCGTTAAGGGCACCATCCCGCGGATCCATAAGTGCTCCGCATCCTCGATGATCAGTTTTCTGTCATAGACGTAGTAGTTGATGCCCTCGTTGGCAAGCTGGTAAATATGGGAGTTCTCAAAGGCCCTGCCCTCCATCTGGCGCGCGAGGGGGTTCTCCCCGTAGAGCATTTCGCCTTCTTCCGTATAGAGCGAGCAGGTCACGTCATTGATGATGTCCATGAAGTCATCATCGATTGCAAGATACGCGCCGTCGTGCGCGATTAAAATGCTTCCCGGGTCAATCTCGTCCGCTTCCTCCCTGGACTGCACGCGTACTATCTTATCCGCGTTTTCGTTTGTCGCGCTCACGAGATAGGAGCGGATTGTTTTCTGCAGAACGGAAATACTGACCGTGCGGAACAAAAGCACCGTCAGCGTCACCAGGACGAGCAGAATCAGCGCATACAGCAGCGTTGTCCTGATTTGTATGGTCCGTTTCCTCATCCTCTCTTACACGTCATCACGCAGTACGTAGCCGGCACCGCGCACGGTTTTGATGAGTTTCGTTTCATGTCCCTCATCGATTTTCTTACGCAGGTAGGAAATGTAGACATCGACAACATTCGTGCCGCCTTCATAATCGAAGTTCCAGATATGATCCTCGATCCGTTCCCTTGAGAGCACGATCCCCTGATTGTGCATGAGGTATTCCAGCAACTGATACTCTTTTGCGGAAAGCAGGATTTCCTTCCCCGCACGCGTCACGGTGTGCGCCGCGACATCCATCACAAGGTCACCCACGGTGAGCTTTGTATCGCCCTCGTTGAAGGTTCTGCGGGTTAAGGCGCGCACGCGCGCCATCAGTTCCTCCAGGGCAAAGGGTTTGACGAGGTAGTCATCGGCACCCAGGTCCAGCCCCTTTACGCGGTCGGAAACCGCGTCCCGTGCCGTTAAAAACAGGACCGGCGTGGAGGAGCCGCTCTCACGCAAATGTTTTAAAACGGTAAACCCGTC